>MWEV01000241.1 GCA_002071245.1 Deltaproteobacteria bacterium ADurb.Bin026 | reverse complement strand
CCCCTCCCCAAAAATTGTCCTTTAGCCACCTACAGGGGGGGGAGGTAGGTGTATGGCTAAGTACGGAGGGGGATGGGGAGGGGAAATGATCTTTCATTGTTTAACCTTCTCTTTTAACAAAAGCATACTTTCGATAATCTGCATAGCATTCAATGCAAAATCAGCTTTCGTTACAAAACCATCTGCGCCGGCATCTTTTGCCAGAGTTTCATATTCGTCACCATTGTGATAAGAAACGATAATGACAAAAGGTGAATCCGGCTTCTTCTTAATATGACGGGTAACTTCAATTCCATTCATAACTGGCATATCAATATCAACAAGGACAAGGTCGGGCTTATATTTTTCAATTTTTTCGATAGCATCTTTTGCCGATGCCGCTTTGTCAACTACCTTAATATAAGGGAATGTCGACATAAAATATTCAACAGATTCAAGAAAAACATCACTGTCATCAACCAATATTGTTCTTATCATCTCGTATGAAGATACAACTCTTAGCTCAATAAAAAAATAGGTTAATTACCTTAATTTCAAAAATAAAAACCCTTAATGCGGTTCAACCAAACCAACCCTTATGGCATACCTTACAAGACCTGCAATATCGTGTATATCAAGGCGATTCATCATCTGGGTCCTATGCGATTCAACTGTTTTAACCGCAACACCAAGTATTGAAGCTATCTCTTTTGTTGTTCGACCTTCTGCAATAAGTTGTAAAATCTCCCGCTGCCTATTTGTCAATTGTTCAACAGCTTGTCCCTCAGTCAAGGTGCGTTTTTTGTATGATTCCACAACATGCCTTGAAGCTCCTGGGCTTAAATAAACCTCATTGCGAGCCACCGCCCTTACAGCAAACTCCAACTCCAGGGTAGCAGCATCTTTGAGAAGATAACCCGAAGCGCCGGCTTGTAAAGACAGTAGAACATATTCCTCGTTAGAGTACATCGAAAGAATAATCACCCTGGCATCTTTATGTATCCTCTTTATATGTCTTGTTGCCTCAATCCCATTCATCTGTGTCATGGCGATATCCATCAAAACAACTTCCGGTCTTAACTGTTTTATCAGTTTCAAAGCATCTCGGCCGTTGCTTGCCTCTCCGACCACCTCTATCCCCGGCATCTTTTCTAGTAAGGATCTGATACCAGCCCTTACCAGCTTATGATCATCAACGAGTAATATTCTT
This sequence comes from Deltaproteobacteria bacterium ADurb.Bin026, assembly GCA_002071245.1. Taxonomy (GTDB): domain Bacteria; phylum Desulfobacterota; class Syntrophorhabdia; order Syntrophorhabdales; family Syntrophorhabdaceae; genus MWEV01. The sequence continues at coordinate 2,946 of MWEV01000241.1, read as the reverse complement.
ATTTTTTTCATAAGGTAAAATCACGTTTACTTCAGTGCCTTTTCCTATCACAGATTTAAGCTCTAAAAAACCTTTTACAAGGGAAATCCTTTCTTCCATGCCAAGTAAACCAAGGCTGTATCCTTTAATGGCATCCGCTCGGGCATTTGCAACATCAAAACCTACGCCATCATCAATTATCCTTAGATGAATGTGTCCCTCTTTCTTTTCTAACTCGACGATAATGTTTTTCGCCCTCGCGTGACGCACAACATTTGTCAAGGCCTCCTGTGCAACACGAAAACAGGTTAACTCAAGGACAGAAGATAAGCGCTCTTCTGTAAGGTTTGTCACAAAACTGCCTTTCATTATGCTTTGTTGAGATAGCCAATCGACATACCATCTTAATGCGGCTACAAGACCAAGATCATCAAGTATAGAAGGATGAAGTTCGATTGACAGATTGCGCACCTGTTGAAGTAATCTATCAACAACCCTGATGCATTCCTGTATCGGTATCATTGTCGATTTCTTGTTGCCGGCACGCTCAACCGCCTGCAGGTTGATTTTAACTGCTGTTAAAGCCTGACCTATTTCGTCATGCAGTTCACGTGCTATATGACGTCTTTCGGTTTCCTGCACCTCCAAAAGCCTTCGCGACAACATGCTCAGGCGTTTCATTGCCTGTTTGAGCTTTTCTTCAGTTTCTTTCTGTTTGGTGATATCCTCTACAAAGCCATCCAGATGATGCGGTATGTTGTTTTCATCGCTTATAATACGAATCGTAAGCTTACCCGACCATACGCTCCCATCCTTCCTGATGAACTGGCCTTCAAACCTTGCAGCATCAGGTTTCATCCTCATTATTTTAACAAACTCTTCACACTGTTTCGGGTTTGCATAGATCTGCCTTGAAATATCGGATATCGAACTAATAACCTCCTGTGCTGATCCATATCCAAGCATACGGGCAAGGGCAGGATTGACACTGATAAATTTACCGTCAATTGTTGACTGGAATATACCCATTGGCGACTTATCAAATATATTACGGAACTTCTCCTCCGATTTCACATATTCCTTCATAATCCTTCTATTCTCAGTGATATCGGTTATACCTGCGATAGAACCCCTGAAATTCCCCTCGTCGTCAAAAATCGGGGCAGATTCAATCAGAACATAAATGGTCCTGCCGTCTTTTTTAACAAGTCCAAGATCGAATCTTTCCTTTATGCCTTTTTTGCGTTGTTCATTTTTATGTTCAAAGAAATCAATATACTCTTTACTAATAAACGAAAAGGCATGTTTTCCGATCATGTCATTCACTGTATATCCAAGCATTTCAGCCATATGTGTGTTTGCAAACACCGTGTTTGAATGCTCATCGATCGCCCAAACACCTTCCTGCAGTGCATCGAGGAGCAGGTGATATCTCTTTTTGCTTGCAAGTAATCTTTCTTCTGACGCCTTCCTTTCGGAGACATCTCTGAAGATGCCCTGCATTACAGCTCTCCCTGAGTACCTGACAACACTGCCAGTAATATCGACAGGTATAACCCGTCCGTCTTTGGCAAGCGCAAAGGCATTGTATAATACACCCTCGCCACTCTTGATTATATCTTTGAAAGCTGCTACCGTTCTCTTAAGTTCATCAACTGGATGAACATCTATAATGTTTTTACCTATGAGATCACCCTTCAGATATCCAAGAAGTTCCTCCATCTTCCTATTTGCTTCAAATATATTGCCATTTTCATCAACTATAACTATTGCATCACTTGCACCGTTTACGAGTGCCCGATATTTTTCCTCTGATTCCCTTAAAGCATTTTCTATTTGTTTATGTTTTTTTTCAGACATCTCTAAATTGAGAATGCGCTGACGCAATCTTTTTAATTCAGCGATGAGTTGAACCTTGGATTTTTCTTGATCCTTCAATAAAAACACCCCCATAAACACAGCTTTGAAACATTAATCAAAACAAAATCGGTAACGCTCAAAATTCAAGTTGTATCCATTCGCAATTTCCTACCAAAGATAAGGTAGCCTGTATGGGCAACCATTCTGTCAAAGGGTCTTACCCTCTCCGCCACTGTCTTGTATTTTCTCTGTAAAAGCTCCAGCACCTCTATGTCGCCAAAAAAACCGGGTACCTCTTTTAAGATATCAGTTACCTGATTTGCCGTAGGAACAATCATGCCGATTAGACCGCTTTCCTTTAACAGGTTAAATGCCTTTTCAAGGTGCATCCACGGCTCCCTCACGTCTATGAATGCAGCATCAAATCCATCTTCCTTACAATCAACTGTATCGTCGTGATAAAGCTCGATATTGTCCCATTCAGCAAAGGTCTTTATATTCTTTTTTGCGTTTCTAAAATGTCTTTCCTCTTTTTCAAAAGAAACAACCTTACCAGTTGAGCCCACCAATCTCGAAAACAAAAAGGTAAGCACACCGCTTCCGGTACCAATCTCAACAACCTTTGAACCGTTTTTCAGCCCAAGCTTAAAACAGATAAAAGCCGCATCCTTTGGAAAGACAATCTGGGTTTCCCTCTTAAGCCCATACATTACAATGTCTTCCAAAGACGGCTCAAATATCTCATATTGTCCAAATCTGATACCATATGTCTTTCCTATCAGATCAGAATAATTCAACATTCCACCTTTCCCATGGAAAGACTGTCCCTCGTTTATCCTCTTTAAATATTTCATGTCTTTATACATGATCAGCACTAAGCTGTCCCATTCAATTGTCTTCATATGCACCTTTCTTAAGAAGTTGTTTATTGAATTTTAGAATTAACGAATCAGTGTCCCCCCTTCACGTTTATCCTAATACTTCTTTATGTTTATACAATTTATAGTAAATTTAAAGAGTTGTCAAAGTTTTTAATATTCTCTTGCGACTTTTGACTACAAGGTTTATAAAATATAATGGATTCACAATCTACAAACGATGTTTATC
>MWEV01000240.1 GCA_002071245.1 Deltaproteobacteria bacterium ADurb.Bin026 | reverse complement strand
CTTTCATCGCCTCTTGTAACCTTCATTGCCAGTTCCACGTCTTCCTTTACGAAGGCTTCGAGGCTCTCTTTCACCATTGTTTGCACGATGCTTGCCATGGTTGGCAAGTCAATATAAGGTTTTAATTGGGATTCTTTGTTCAATTCAAGAACATGTTCAGATACATTGACGGCAAGGTCTCCAATCCTTTCAAGGTCATAATTTACCTTAATAGCAGTGGTAATAAATCTCAGATCCCTTGCAGCCGGTTGACGCAGGGCAAGCAGTTTGAGGCAGAACTCATCAATTTCGACCTCTTTTGCATCAATGATGTCATCGTCTTCCACAACCTTTTCTGCAATCTGAGAATTTCTTTCAAGAAGGGCCTTTATGGCATCCTGAAATGCCTTTTCAACGAGATCGCCTTCGTAAAGCAGCTTCTCTTTCAATTCTCTTAGTTCTAAATCAAAAGCCCTGTAGATGTGCCCTTCCGTCATTTCCATTGTATGGCCTCCTTGATTATTTGCCCGAAAGATTATAGTAATTTTTTGACGCCAATACAAGAGAATAGAGTCAACCCGTGTAAAGACATATGGGTCTGATTAATGTTGATAAAATGGGTTTTTTGGGATAGATTTTAGCACGCTCTATATGAAAAGAACTACATTTGGATCTTACCGAAAAAACTCAATATTTTAGATAAATTGGCATTAAAATGTTAGAGATTAGTAGAGGTTTTGTGGGGTTTGCATTTAATTTTAAAGATAATTTGACCTACCATTCAGGATACGTTATTGATACTTAAGTCCACTTGACTATAACAAGAGGTAACAAATGATTGAAAAGACATTGAAAGATGTAAAGGGAATAATAAGGGTTTCAAATGGTGAGACTGCACCTGATCTAATTGTAAAGGATGCAGAAATCCTTGATGTTTTTAGTCGAAACATCTTTAAGGGAAATATTTGGGTTTACAAATCATGGATTGCATATGTCGGCGAGAAAGAGCCGCCTATTGGGGGTGAAACTATTGTTATTGATGCCAAGGGATATTTTGTTGTACCTGGTTATATTGATGCACACGGTCACGCAGACCTTTTTTACAATCCATCCACCTTTGCGGATTTTGTTGTAACAAAAGGCGCGACTACGGTATTTTCGGATGCACACGACATGATAAATGCAATCGGTGTGGACGGATTTATAGAGGTTTTAAAGACAAGCGATAAATTTGCAGTAAAATTTTTATGGGGTGTGCCCGCAGCATATCCGCCTTATCCGAAAATCGAAGGCGGAGAGCTTTTTTCGATCCATGAAATATGGAAATTGTTTTCAAGATATAAGGAATGTGTTTCCATCAGTGAGCTTTCCCCGTATACAAGGGTTTTACATGGAGAGGACAATATACTCGAAAGGATGCTCATGGCGAGATCTTTGTCAAAAAACATCGAAGGGCATACGCTCGGTGCTTCCTACGATAAGCTAAATGCTCTTGTTGCAGCAGGTATTACATCGTGTCATGAATCGATTCGTGAATCTGATTTGAAAAACAGGGTGCGTCTCGGGCTTTATACTATGATAAGGCACAGTTCGATAAGAAGTGATTTTGAACAGTTGTGTCCTGTTATCAATTCATTGCCTATCGATTCTATGATGCTTGTCTCTGATGGTGTATTTGCTGTTGACCTGCTTGAAAAGGGTTATATGGATCATGTGATAAAAAAGGCTATTGATTTCGGTCTTGACCCTGTTGTTGCCATAATCATGTCTACCCTGAATCCTGCCAGATATTTTAGGCTTGACGGAGAGGTTGGCAGTATAAGTCCTGGGAGGATTGCTGATGTATTGATACTCGAAGATATAAAAGAGCCGACGCCTATCAAGGTTGTTGAGAGAGGTAGAGTGGCATCCGATAAAGGATCGCTGGAATTGAAGACCACCCCCTTTCCTGAAGTACGAAATAAATATAATCCGTTTGTCTTTAAGGGCGTTGAAATACATGAATTTTCAATGGAATGGCACGGTGAAGATACAATCCCCGTAATAGACATTTTAGACAGGACGGTTACGAGGAGGATCGATGTCCCTGTTAGAGTTGTTGGCAAACAAATGGTGTCACAGAGGGAAAACGATATACGTAAAATATTCTATACAAGAAGAGACTTAAAAAAGTGGGGCAGGGGTTTTGTACGTGGAATAGGCGCTGACATTGGTGGTTTTGCGTCTTCAATTGCGCACGAAACTCATGGCTTGCTTGTTTCCGGTTTTGATGACACGGATATGCAGATTGCAGCAAACACAGTTTTGAAGATGGGAGGGGGGATAGTGCTTGTAGACAAAGGTAGCATATTATATTCTTTGTCTCTTCCTAACGGTGCTATCATGTCAGACCTCAACATCATGGAACTTGCTGAAGAACTAAAAAGAGGCAACAACATTTTTAAGGCAAAGGGCAGCATACTCGATGATCCTATTTGGACAATGGGTTTTTTGACGTTTACATCTATTGTTGAACTGAGGATTACCGTATCTGGAGTCTATGACGTAAGAAAGGGCACAATAATATTTTGAAAAAAAGACTTCATCTTTATCTTGTTTTTCTTGTAGTAGTTTCTGTTTGTTTCCTCGCAGTTGGTTATGGGATATATATAATAAAGGATATTCCGTCGATCAAAGTACTCAAGAACCTTGAAAACAAGCCTGCAAGCAGTATTTTTGACGCAAATGGTCAGCTTATTTATCTTATTGTCCCTGATAACAGGGTATTCGTTCAATATAGCAAGATTCCAAAACATGTAAAAATGGCGTTTCTTGCTGCTGAAGATGCTGATTTCTTCAAGCATGGTGCAGTTGAATTTCAGAGTCTTATCAGGGCGTTATTAAAGAATGTTATATATGGAAAGGTTGTACAGGGGGGAAGCACCATAACACAACAGGTCATTAAAACGCTTATCCTGGGACCTGAAAGGAGTTTGTTGAGGAAGGCAAGAGAGGCGATCCTTGCCTATAAGCTTGAGAGATACCTGACAAAGAAAGACATTTTGAATCTTTACCTGAACAACATATATATGGGTCATGGTGTGTATGGGATCGAAGCAGCGTCCCAGATATATTTCGGTAAACATGTATGGGAGATTACGACGGCTGAGGCAGCGCTTTTGGCTGGCATCGTGCAGGCGCCTTCCAGAAATACACCTAAAAGGAATCCAGGAAATGCGAGGATAAGGCAGGAGTATGTCATAAATCAGATGTTCGAAAAGAATATGATAAACGAAAAAACAAAAAAGGTGTTGCTAAACGACAGGATATCTATCAGGGAAGACAACGGGGTTTTTACGGATAGCTACTTCAAGGATTTTGTGTTTCAGTATGTGGAGGAGAAATACGGAAAAGGTGTATTTTCACGTAAAAGATTGCAGGTATACGCTACTGTAGATTCCCAGTTTCAAAGATTGGCAGAAGAAGCGGTGAGGAGAGGGCTTTCCCAGTACGAACAGAGAAAGGGTGAATATACAGTTTCTTACAGTTTGGATAAGAGGAAATGGGACGATTTCATGAAAACAGTTGACAGAAATCTAAAATTATCCAAATTATTGTCGGGGAAAACATATAATGTTCTTATATCGGAGAGGGTAAAAGACGGCTATTCAGCCTTTATTGGAAGTGAAAAGGCGATCCTTGCAATGGAGGATTTTCCTTTTAAGCCTGGAGATGTTGTAAAGGCAATTTATAACGGACAGGATAAAAAGAAATTGCACAAATTTCAGCCTGTACGGACTTTAAAGGTTGAGGGTGCGCTGTTATGTATGGATGTGGATAATGGATATGTCCTTGCCATGGTTGGTGGCAGGGATTTTGAAAAGAGTCCTTATAATAGGGCGGTATTTGCAAAACTTCAGTCAGGAAGTGCATTTAAGCCTTTTATCTATGCTACCGCATTGAAAAAGGGTTACGATATTGATTCAGTGATCCCTGACGAACCAAGGTCATATCCTGGAGGCCCTGGTGGTGGGGCATGGACGCCAAGAAATTATGATGGCAAATATGAAGGGCAGATTACAATCAAGGATGCTGTTGCATATTCAAAAAATGCTGCCACAGTAAGCCTGCTTCAGGATGTTGGCATAAACGCAGTAAAAGAAACAATTGCAGAGCTTGGTATAAATACAGAACTACCGAATAATCTTTCGATTGCCCTGGGAAGCTCTAATCTTACGCTGCTCGATCTTGTGAAGGGGTTTTCAGCCTTTGCAAACGGAGGCTATAGAATTAAGCCCATTATGATTAGAAAAATTGTTGACAGCGAAAACAATGTTCTTGAAGAAAACGGCATAGAGAAACATAGGGCGCTTCCCGAAGAAATAGCGCAGAAGATGAATATTTTGCTTAAAGGACCGGTTGAATATGGAACGGCAAAAGGGGCTTCGAGAATAGGGTTTGCTGTAGCAGGAAAGACAGGTACCACAAGCAACTATTATGATGCGCTCTTTGTGGGCTATTCACCCCACATTGCGACTGGTGTGTGGGTTGGTTTTGATGCAAGGACTACACTTGGAAAAGGAGAGAGCGGGGCGCGTGTCTGTCTTCCCATATGGATGAATTTTATGGCATCTGCATTGAGGCGTTATCCTTCAATTGATTTTGGTGCTCAATCGGAGCCTGTGGCTACAGGACATCCAGAAGAAGGGTTAAAAATGAAAAACGAGAGCCTAAGAGGTATGGACTGAGAAGTCAGGAGGTCAAAAATAGAGATCCCTTTCTCCTCTCTCAAGTCTTTTGAGTCTGTCCTCTGTTTCTTTTCTTATGTGAGGTCTGGGTATCATCTTGAGATGTTTTTGGATTGCTTCGTCACCGATCTTCTTTGTTTCTTCTGATGCGTAATCGAGCAGAAACTCTTTGAATGTTAGTATCGCGTTTGGCTGACATACATTCTGAATCTCTCCTGATTTGGCGAGCGGCATGAATCTGTCGCCCGTTCTTCCTGTGCGATAACATGCAGTACAGAAGCTCGGAATGTAACCAGATTCACAAACACTTCTTAACACTTCATCTGTATTGCGCTGGTCTTCAACCTGGAATTGACCGTTGCTTTCAACTTGATGTCTTTCGATATCTTTGTGGTATCCACCAACTCCGGTGCATGAGCCTGCACTGAGTTGTGAAATACCGAGGGACAGGATTTCATCTCTGAAGTGTGCCGGTTCTCGGGTGGACAGAATCATTCCTGTATAAGGAACCGCAAGACGTATGATAGCAATGATCCTTTTGAAATCGTTATCATTTACCAAATAGGGAAAGGTGGTGAGATTGACTCCTGTTGCTGGGCGCATTCTCGGAACGGAAATCGTATGGCAGCCAACGCCAAAACGTTCTTCGAGATGCAAGGAGTGTAAGAGTAGTCCCAAAACATCGAATTTATAATCATAAAGCCCGAAAAGGACTCCAAAACCAACATCATCTATGCCAGCCTCCATTGCCCTGTCCATGGCTGTCGTATGCCAGTCATAATCACTTTTTGGGCCATGCGGATGCATTTTTTTGTATGTTTCACGATGATATGTTTCCTGAAAAAGTATATAAGTACCAATTCCTGCGTCTTTCAATCTTTTGTAATTCTCGACAGTTGTGGCTGCTATATTTACATTTATCCGCCTGATGCTACCTAATTTTTCCTTGACAGAATATATCTTATGTATTGATTCAAGTACATATTCAAGCGGGCAATTTATAGGGTCTTCACCTGTTTCTAGTGCGATCCTTTTGTGACCCATTGCCTCAAGCGCGATAATCTCCAGCTCAATTTCTTCTGGCTTTAAACGCCTACGATTTATCTGATTATCCTTACGGTATCCACAATAAACGCAGTTGTTGATACAATAATTGCTTATATAAAGAGGTGCGAAAAAAACGAGCCGTTTGCCGTAAATCTTTTCCTTAACTTCGTGTGCAGCATCAAAAAGTAATTCTGAAATCTCATTGCTTTTGTTTTGTAGAAGAACGGCTGTTTCGTATGGTGTTAACCCCTTTGCATTCCTGCCCTTTTCAATAATATTTTTTGCCGTATCGTCAGTTGCTGTCTTTGCCTGTTCTAAAATATTTGAGATTTCCTGCTCATCTATAAAAGTCGCTATTTGTTTCTTATTTTGTGTTTTCATTGTTTATTGTTATCTCCATTCAATAAATATACATCCGGTATAGAAAAAAGTAAATAATATGTCACAACGGCACATTCAAAAAGAGTTTTTAATCGTTCAACAAATAAACTGCTTCAGGAAAAGGAGCGAGGGCGCGTTTCAAAATGCCCAGCACATATGCTATAAGAACTCCATAATTGACGATCGGCACTCCTGACTGCTCGGAGGTTGCTATACGGTGAAGCATTTCTTTTCGATTTATCATGCATGCCCCGCAATGAATGACAAGTTTGTAGTCATTCAAATCAGGCGGGAGTTCTATACCGCTTGTCCATTTAAAATCGAGTGGTCCACCTACTATCTGATTTAGCCATCTCGGAATCTTCACTGTTCCTATATCATCTTCAACCCTGTGGTGGGTACATGCCTCTGCAACGAGCACCCTATCTCCAGGCACAAGGTTTTTAATTGCGTTTGCGCCTTCGATAAGAGTCGTGAGATTGCCTTTATATCGTGCAAACAATATAGAAAATGACGTCATAAGAACGTCGTTCGGGGTATCGGCTGCCACCTTCAGAAAGGCTTGGGAATCGGTTACGACAAGTTTGGGTTTGTCTTTTAAATTTGCGAGTGCTGTCTTGAGTTCCCTTTCCTTTACGACCAGTGCCATTGCATCGTTATCCAGTATGTCACGTATTGTCTGAACCTGCGGTAGGATTAACCTGCCCTTCGGTGCAGCGAGGTCTATCGGTGTTACAAGCACGACGATATCTCCGGATGAAATAATATCCCCAAGTATAGTCGGCGAAGTCCAGTCTTTAGGAGCTGACTTTATCATTGCCATTTTAAGCTCATATATTCCTTTATGATTTAAGGCGCTCACCTGGATTACAGGCACATTTATAAGGGCGCTTATTTCTTCTGCAGATACCTCAGGATAGAGATCGATTTTGTTAAGTACGCCAATTACAGGTACCTTTTTTTCTCTTGCAAGGTTTACAACATCTTTTTCGTGTGTTCCAATACCTGTAGAGGGATCGACGACAAGCAAAAGCAGGTCTGTTTTTGCAAGAACCGCAAATGTCTTTTCAATCCTTAAAGCACCTAACTTGCCGATATCGTCTATGCCTGCTGTGTCAATAAGGACAACTGGGCCAATAGGCAGTATTTCCATCGATTTATATACAGGATCAGTTGTTGTACCAGGAGTATCTGACACAATGGCGATATTCTGATTTGTTAGTGCATTTATAAGGCTTGATTTACCAGCATTGCGGCGTCCGAAGATTGCAATATGCAGCCTACTGCCACGTGGTGTTTGATTAAGTGTCTTATCATCCAAAATAGTTAAACTCCTTTTTTTGTCTTATTTTTA
>MWEV01000239.1 GCA_002071245.1 Deltaproteobacteria bacterium ADurb.Bin026 | reverse complement strand
AAGGATATGCAGTCTTGGCAAAGATTTCAACAGTAAACAGATTTAAACGTTAAAAATTTTCTGTGTATCACTTCACTTCAAGAAGAGCATGGGTAACAGCGTGGAAAGTTGGGGAACATACGTTATAACAAGCAGACACAGCAGAAATAGAAGCAAAAAAGGCATGACCGCCCTACCTATGTCTACAAGCGAGCGTCTCACTATAGCCATTGAGACAAAAAGGTTTAAGCCAAACGGCGGGGTCAAAAAACCACATTCAATGTTGACAATCATGATGATACCGAAATGCACAAAATTGATGTCATACTGGGTGAGTGTTTCGATGAGTATCGGTGAAATGACAATAACCGCCGTAACGATATCCATAAGGGCGCCTATTATCAGGAGCACAGCATTTATTGCGAGCAGAAAAAGCCATTTATTGTCCACGTTTTTAATTATCAGTTCAGCGAGTTTTACCGGTATCTGCTCGACCGTAAGAAGCCAGATAAAGGTCATGGCACACGAAAGTATAAAAAGCAGACACCCAGAGAGTATTGCCGAATCCCGACACACAACGAAAAGTTTGGTTATCTTCAACTCCTTATAGATAAAAAGTTCAACGAAAAGCGCATAAACAACCGAGACGGCCGCAGCCTCTGTTGGTGTGAATATGCCCCCATAGATGCCCCCGAGCACAAGAAACGGTAAAAGCAACGCCCAAAAACCGTCTTTTATAATCTTTAAGCCCTCTTTAAATGTATATCTGACGCTGGAGTGCCAACCATGTCTTTTTGATGTGACATATGAATAGGCCATCAGACAGCACCCAATAAAAATACCTGGCAGGAATCCTGCAAGAAATATCTCAGCAACAGATATGTTCATCACGAGCGCATATAGTATCATAGGAATGCTTGGCGGTATGAGTATGCCAAGAGAGCCCGACGATGTCAAAAGACCTATAGAGAAACGCTCGCCATAACCCTCTTTTATTAATGCTGGCATCATGATGCTCCCGATGGCGATGACGGTTGCTGGAGATGAACCTGAAATGGCAGCAAAGAACATGCACGCCATAACAGAAGCCATAGCAAGTCCACCCGTGAATCTGCCGACGAAGAGCTTCATCACATTTACGAGCTTTTCAGAGATCGCCCCCTCAGCCATTATGTTGCCAGCGAGTATAAAAAACGGCACCCCAAGCAGAACGAAGTTGTCAAGACCGTTGAATAGCTGTTGAACCAGAGATGTTAGGGGGGTTTGCGCTATAAAAAAAAGATATATTGCAGTTGTTGTTACAAGTACGATAGATACGGGAACACTGATTGTAAGAAGGGCAAAAAAACAGACAAATATTAAAGGAAGACTCACCTGCTCACCTTTTGCGTACCTTTACATATGGTTCATTCTTTAAGAATTTTTTAAAATGTGTCCACGAAAGTACAAAGAATCGAAATGACATTGTGATGGAGAAAACAGGTATTGCTATGTAAGGTATATACATTGGTATCTGCATCGCAGGGCTTTTTACGCCAAAACCTATCACCGCCCTTATATGTTTTATCCCATAAAAGATAAACAGCAAAACAGCAAGTCCCGAAATAGAATATGCGATGGTCTTTAGAATGTGGCTCATCCTATCGGGAACGCACTCTGTAAGGGCTTCCATAGAAAAGTGTGTGCCGTATTTGACGCCTATAGATGCACCGAGATACGTTCCGAATATTAAAAAATAATTGGCAAACTCCTGAAACCAAGGAAAGGTGTAGGAGATCGTATACCTTAAGGCGGTTTCAAGAAAGGTTAGAACGGCAAGCCCCAAAAGGATGATCCCGATAGACCATTCTTCAATCCTGTTTAGCTTGTCGATTACACTTTTCATCTTTGTTGGTTGCAGTTCACAGTTTACAGACAACGCCAAATGCAAAATTTCTACAAGTACCGATAGTCCGTAAACTGTGAACCTTACTTGGTTAGTCTATTTTTTCTTTGAATAAAATTCTATCTTTTTCATGAAGAAATTGTACCAATCCGTGCCATAGATGCCTTTATATTTTTCAAGCACAGGTTTTACGGCGTCCCTGAAGGCCGCCCTTTCCTGGGCATTAAGAATTATCACGTCTACCTTTTGTGCCTTTGCCTTATCTATCGCCTCTATTCTATTTTTTGCATTTTCTTCCCTATTTACCTTCACCTGTATGTCTGCTGCCTCCCTGAATATCTTTTGCTGCCCAGGCGTGAGGGAACCCCAGAATTTTTTATTTACTATTACGGGACATTCTGTAAGCATGTGGTTTGTTATCGTTGCGAACTTGTTTACCTCTGTGAATTTCATCAAAATAGAGGTGTAAATCGGGTTATCCTGGCCATCAATGACCTTTTGCTGTAACGCATTGTATATTTCGGGGAATGGGAGTGGAGTGGGATTTGCCCCAAGCGCCTTAAAGGTATCTATAAAGACAGGACTTTCTATAACACGTATCTTAAGACCCTTTAAATCCTCAGGTTTATGTATGGGCCTTTTTGAGTTGGAGATGTCTCTGAATTCGTTTTCAGTGTAGCCGATAAAGACAAAGCCCTTGGCGTCGCAAAACTTCGTGAATCTCTCCAATATTTCTTTATCATCGAGAACCTTGTACGCGGTCTCCCTGTCAGGATATATAAATGGCAATTCTATTATGCCCATCTCAGGCACAAAGTTTGAAAGTACGCCTGAAGTCACCGCTGTCATATGCAGGGTTCCTGTCTGTACTTGCTCTGTCATGGAGCGCTCAGCACCTAATTGACCAAGCGGAAACACCTGGATCTCTATCTCACCTTTTGTCTTATCGTTTACATATTTTGCGAAGGCAAGCGCTGCCTTGTGCTGGGGGTGGACAGGTGGACCTACATGGCCGTATTTGACGACGGTTTTTGCCTCAGCAATCAAAAACGATGATAAAATAAACAAGCACAACAAAAAGATTACAAAAACAGATTTTTTTGACATAAATCCTCCTTTGTTTGTTAAGGATTTTATTTTTGCTTAAAGTTTTATATAAAAATCAGTACTTGTCAAACAAAACCCGAAAAAAGTTTTTAAATAATACACAGCGCCACAAGATTTAAAAAAAACATTGATAACCTTCGAAACAGCAGAGGTATATTTGTTTATTTAGAAAATATTTATGTTGTGGTATACTTTAAAAAATTGATCATGGAGAAAAACAAAACATTATTGGAAACCAAGGGCGAGGAAGAGTTTTTAAAAATGTCTTTTGAGGATACCAATATAGCTCGTAAACTTTTTGGTCCACGCGATGAAAACATAAAATATCTGAAAAAGTATTTTAATGTTAAGGCGAGTATCAGAGGCAACTACCTGATGCTTGTCGGTGAAAAAAACGAAATCGAAAACACAGGCAAGGTTGTGCAGGAATTGCACGGTATTGTAAAAAGGGGTTTTATTATCGGCCCGTCGGACATTGACCACGCGATAAGATATATTGCACATACACACAGCAGCATTGACGAACTGCAAAAAGATCAGATACTTATCCCACCTTCAAAAAAGGCTATAGTACCAAAAACAAAAAACCAGAAGATATATGTTGATGCCATAAGAAACCACGACATGGTAATAGGTATAGGCCCTGCAGGCACTGGCAAGACCTATCTCGCAATGGCAATGGCGCTATCCTCTTTTTATAAAAAGGAGGTTTCAAGGATTGTTTTAACAAGACCAGCCATAGAGGCGGGAGAGAAACTCGGTTATCTGCCCGGGACCCTTTATGAAAAGGTCAACCCATATCTAAGACCTCTCTATGATGCGCTTTACGATATGGTCGATATGGAAAGGGCGTCAAGACTTATTGAGAAGGGTATAATCGAGATTGCCCCCCTTGCGTTTATGAGAGGCAGAACATTGAATGATGCCTTTATCATACTCGATGAGGCCCAGAATACCGGGTTCGAGCAGATGAAGATGTTTCTTACAAGGCTTGGATTTTCTTCAAAAACTGTTGTTACCGGCGATATTACCCAGATCGACCTACCAGATAAAAGCTTGAGCGGACTCGTTGAAATACAGACGATTTTGAAGGGCATAAGGGGTATAAAATTCGTCTATTTTTCAGAAAAAGACGTGGTAAGACATCCTCTTGTCCAAAAGATCATCAAGGCATACGAAGCTAGAACAACAGAAAAAAGGGCTTTACATAATGCAGAACGGAAAGGATAAACCTCCATCGTATAAGGATTACAAGAACCCCATTGTTCTTGTAATCCTGTCCCTCATGCTTTCTCTTGTTGTTAGTATCAACATTCATCAAGACATACCGGAGTATCGTTATGGTGATATTGCGAAACAAAACATCAAATCACCAACAGACATAAATATGCCGGAAATAAATGTCATGCTAAAAAAGGGCGAAATAATCGTCAGGGAAGGAGAGAGAATAAACGAAGAGCACCTAAAAAAGATGGTTGTATTTAGCAAACACGGGAATAACCCACTTCTTTTTATCAATAGGTTTATACTCCTCTTCATTTTTCTTTCGCTTTATTTTGTTATTTTATATGAACATGCAGACAAAAATATAAAAAAGTTCACCCTTACAACAAAAGACATCATCTTTTGCTCGACCTTCACACTATTTTCCATTATTTTCATAAAGGTTTTACTTCTTGTGTTTGAGTGTTTTCCCCAGGACTATGCGGGTGATTTGCTCTACATAATCCCTTTATTCTCATTCGGCATGATAATGAGGATAGTGTTGTTTTCGGAGGCGGCCATTATATTTTCAATAATTTTTGCATCTTCTGTCTGCTTCATGTTTGGCAATAGTTTTGCGGTATTCATGTATGTGTTTCTCGGCAACGTTCTCGCCTCTTATTTTTCAGGAAAATGTGAAAACAGGAACACCATATTAAAGGCTGGTGTTTATTCTGCTTTTATAACTGGATTTATTGTGGTATTGTACGGTGCTTATTCAGGACATAAATTATCAGACCTTTACATGAAGATCGTTTTTACCCTGTTTAACGGTATAGGAAGCAGCTTCATAGTGCTTGGGCTTCTTCCGGTCATAGAACATATATTTGATTACACAACAGATATCAAGCTGCTCGAGATCGCAAATCTTGACAACCCTCTACTTGAGGAAATGATGGTTAATGCGCCCGGCACATACCACCATAGTATTGTAGTTGGTAATCTTTCGAAGGCGGCGGCAGAGAGCATAGGCGCACACCCTTTGCTTGCGAGGGTTTCTGCCTATTACCACGATATAGGCAAACTCAAGATGCCCCATTATTTTGTCGAAAACCGCAAAGGATTTGAGGATGCGCATAAATCGCTATCCCCAAATATGAGTGCACTGATCATTCTATCACATGTCAAAGAAGGGGTGGAGTTGGCAGAAAAACATAGACTCGGCAATAAAATAAAGGACATTATCAAGGAACATCATGGCACGAGTCTTGTGAGTTATTTTTATAACAGGGCGAAGGGCATGGAAGACCCCGAAATGTATGTTATAGAAGAAAAGGATTTTAGATATGCAGGCCCCAAACCACAAACCAAGGAGGCGGGGATCGTTATGCTTGCCGATGCCGTTGAGGCGTCGTCACGGATATTGGATGAACCAACACCCAAAAGACTGGAAAGCCATGTGCAGCGGGTCGTGGAGAACATCTTTCTCGATGGGCAACTCGATGAATGTGAGCTAACATTGAAAGACCTCCACGCAATACAGAAGAGCTTTATTGCAATTCTAATCGGCATATTTCATCAAAGGATAGAATATCCGGAAAGGGCAGAACATGACGGTACTCATAAAAAATTCTCAAAACGTCCTGCAAACGGACAAAAGGTGTCTGAGAAAGATAACAGAAGACTTACTAATATTTTTAGGGCAACAGAGTAGAACCCTAAGCATCCTGCTGGTTGACAACAAAAAGATGACGAACTTTAACAAACGTTTTTTTGGAAAAGATCGTCCCACAAATGTGATATCGTTCTCATATATCGAAAATAACGAAAAAAAGGAAAATGAAAGTTTTGCCGATGAGGTTATGGGAGATATTATTATTTCGCTCGAAAAGGCA
>MWEV01000238.1 GCA_002071245.1 Deltaproteobacteria bacterium ADurb.Bin026 | reverse complement strand
CAATACTGGGCGCCGTGCTTGTTTTGGCCTTCATGATATACTATTACCGGTTATCCGGTGTTTTGGCAAACCTTGCATTATTCCTTAATATCATTTATCTGCTCGGCGCATTTACTGCGCTTAAGGCAACTATGACACTCCCAGGCATTGCAGGGATTATCCTTACAATGGGTATGGGCGTTGATTCAAATGTGCTTATTTTCGAGAGGATAAGAGAAGAACTGCGCATTGGCAAAACAGTTAGGGCAGCCGTGGATGGTGGCTACGAAAAGGCATGGGTAACGATCTTTGATTCACATGTTACCACCCTGATTACAACGTTTATCCTCTTTATTTTTGGGACAGGATCTATAAAGGGTTTTGCGGTTACATTAAGTATTGGTGTCATAATCAACCTCTTTACCGCAGTTGTAGGCTCAAAGACGATCTTTGACTGGATATTGATGAAATATAAACCGAGGAGTTTAAGCATTTAATGAAATTTGTTGAGATTACAAAAAATACGAATATTGATTTCATAGGATTCAGATATAAGATGCTTGTTCTGTCATGCATCCTTGTCCTTTTAGGTATTGTGGGATTTGTAATGATATCTATAGGAAAGGCAAATCTTAGCGTTGATTTTACAGGTGGCACACAACTGCAACTGGGTTTTTCAAAACAGGTATCTATAGGTGATTTACGAAAGGCGCTGATAAGCGGTGGTGTTGATGATGTGCAGATACAGGAGATAAGCGGTAAAAATGAATTTTTTATAAAGACAAAGATGATTGATAGCGATAAAGAAAGGGTGCAGGATAAGATTAATGCAATCTTGAGTAATGAGTTTAAAGAAACAGGGTCTCGAATACTTGGAAGCAACATGGTTGGCTCAACCGTTGGAAAGCAACTAAAAAGGAATGCAATTATAGCCATCACTATATCGCTTGTCTGTATAGTGATATATATAGCATGGAGATTTACGTTTATTTTTGGTCTGGCAGCTACAATTGCGACGTTTCACGATGTGCTTTCTATCCTCGGTATTTTTTATATACTCAATATGGAAATGAATATACTGTTCATCACAGCCGTTCTCACGATTGCAGGATACTCCCTTACCGATACTGTTGTGGTTTTTGACAGGATAAGGGAGAACATGGCGAAGATGAAGTCAAAAACAGAACTGGGAACCGTGATCAATCGCAGTATTAATGAGGTGTTGAGTAGGACGCTTGTCACTTCTATTACTACGCTGGTTGCGGTGGGGGCCATTCTCGTTCTCGGCGGAAAGGTGTTGTTTGATTTTTCGTTAGCCCTTTTTATTGGGATTATCGTGGGAACATACTCATCGGTTTTTGTGGCAAGTCCGCTTGTTTATATGTGGAGGCAAAGGGTCCGCTAAAACGCTTTGATTAACATATAAATGTCAGGGGGGTCCTCAATGCTGGCAAAACTTGAGGATGTACTAAAAAACAAAGAAAGAGAACTAAAGCTTCACCAGAGATTCATAGATTTGAAAAGCTTTTGCGATGAGCAGTTTTTTAATCTTGTCGACCTTCCACTAAAACAACATGTTGAAACACTCAAAGAACTGATCGAAAAAATCATACCAGAACCCAAAGACAGAACTGAAGAACTGTTTTCAGGGGAAATATTCACGCTACTTGGAACCATCTACCTTCATGACATCAGCCTTGTAAAAAACTATAACTGGCTTGCAAACGGTGAAATTATCAATACATTTGATGAAAATAAAAAGGGTGTATATCTAAATTACGGGATAGGTGAAAAACTCGATATTCCGGAGATGGCCATTGAAATTATAAATCATCTTACCATGTCAAACGTAATGAAAAAGATTCCTATGGAATGGACCATAACGGAGGACAGCCGTAAGGCTATTATCAGAAATACAAAGGTTATCAGTCATGTATTCAATTTTTCGCATCTTCTTTCGGACATGTTTTATTCAGACCTAAGATATTCCAGACTAAGAAGGTATCTGAACCGTCAATTCGTTTTAAGACCCAATGAGGCAATTGTAGATATAGACAGTAGAGAAGGCATAATCCGAATAAAATATACCGCCAAGTTTCCATATGAGCTGCATGTACTGGATAACACAAGAAGTTATATTGAAAATATGTTCAATATGTTCAAAAACAATGTAAACGGTAAACATGGCTTTCAGTACAAAGAAATCATTTGGGATATTGGAAGTGATTTTACATATGAAAGGGATGTGTTCGAGGTACCGAAATTTTCGCCGTACAATGAATTTCAGGGCCCGCCCTTTGAAAGGTGGGAAAAGGCATCCCTTATTCTCGATAAGCTATTTCGCCACGGATACGTCATTGCCATCGGGGAAGCGGCAATCGGTAAAACCACAGTTCTAAGGTCGTTTGTTATGCCTCAACTGCTTTCGATAAGCAAAAATGTCTTTTACTGTGAAATATGGGAAAAACCGGTCAGTGAAATTAAGGACGTCATATTTAAAAGGCTTGAACCAAAAGATAGTCCGGATACCGATGTAATATCGCTTTGCAAGAAGCAATTAAACATCGGGCCGTGCTTTTTTATCATAGACAACTGCGAACGGCAGATATATATCGAACCACAGGAAAAGGAAAAATTTGAACGTTTTATATCGTTCTGCATTGAACATGATAATGTTTTCTTAATAGTTTCCGGTGAAAAAGAAACGTTTTTTGAATGGTATACGCCCTTTAGTGATATGAGCCTGTCGTCTCTTTGCGAGATAAAACCACTTGCAGATTTAGCAGCAATGGACGTATATAAAGCGGAAAAGACTACAATAAACCTGAAAGAAAGATATAAGCCGATAGAGTATGAGCTTTTTCTGGCGAATTTGAGCGTGGAAAAGGTTCTTGGAGATGTCCTCAAAGTGGTTAAAGAAGATAGGGACTTCAGAAAGATTGTTTCTTCGCTTTATGATAAAAACACAAAACATATTAAAAGATATGTGACGGAAGATATCTTTCTCGAAACAAACATCACCCATAAGAGGATCATCGGTTATTTAAATTTCCTTAAAGAAAAGGATATTGTAAAGGAAACAGAATCAATGGGTCAGGTTTATTATCACCTGTCGAGCAGATATCTGAAGGAGCCACTCTATGATTTGCTTAAGCTTGATGAATTTGAAGAATGTAAGAGGATCAGGAATACTTTAAAGAATTCGCTTGTAAACGATCTGTTTCCAGATCCAGAGGCGTTGAATCTATTGGACAAATGGAAGGATGACCTTGTTTTTTCTATGGAAGAGATGGGTTTAATCCTTGCGAGTCTTGTTCTTCAGTCAAAAGATTATCAGGTGTTTCTCGATAAGGCAAAGAGGGACGGAAAAGGCATAGATATACAGCCAATTTTGAAATTGCTTTATATCGACGACCTAAAAAAGAGAGGGGAGGCAATTAAACTCCTTGTCGAGATAAATGATAAAGATATGGTCAATCCTTTGCTTTCACACCTCAAAAACGAACATGCGCTCGAAATTAAGGACCT
>MWEV01000237.1 GCA_002071245.1 Deltaproteobacteria bacterium ADurb.Bin026 | reverse complement strand
CTGTCTTCTGCTTCTAACCCTCATTAAAGGATTCAAGGCGAGAAAGACTGGAGGATTAAAGACATTCTGTTGACAAAAACGCTAAAAAGACTTATTTAATATAGACTGCTTGAAATCACACAAACGGAGGTTTTTATGAGTAATGCAAAGGCAGTTACAGATAATGAGTTCATGGAAGTCGTCCTTGAGTCCAAAACGCCGGTGCTTGTAGATTTTTGGGCAACATGGTGTGGGCCATGTCAAGCGATGGGACCTGTTATCGATACAATCGCGGGCGAATATGAAGGCAAGGTAAAGGTCTTCAAGATGAATGTGGATGAAAACCCTTTAACCCCTGTTAAATATGGCATAAGAGGTATACCTACCGTCATCCTTTTCAATAAAGGAGAGGTTGTTGACAGAATAATAGGCGCACAACCAAAGGCAAACCTCGATAACCTTATAAAAAAAGTGGTTGTCTGATATGGATGAAAAAAAACAGGCAGTCTATTTCAAGAAGGTAGAAGATGAACCTTTTGCAAAACTATTAAACATCAAGCTAAAGGAAGTTAGCGAAGGGTATGCTCGCTGCGAGATGGAATACAGCGAGCAGATGGATAATATTTATGGCTCTGCTCATGGTGGCGCTTTATTTTCCCTTATTGACGAGGCATTTGAAATATCATCGAACAGCCATGAAAATATAGCGGTCGCACTTAACATGAACGTGACATATATGCGCCCGCCCAGAAAAAACACAGTGCTCGTGGCGGAATCAAAAGAGATCAACAAAACAAAAAAAACAGCTTCGTATTATATCACCGTCAGGGATAATGAAAATCTTATCGCAGTGTGTCAGGCATTGGTTTTTGTAAAGGATATCGCCATACCGTTTCTGGAAAAAGTTTAAAAAATTCTGCCTATTGTTTTTCTTTCGGCGTGACGAGTATACGGGCCTTTTTTTCCTTTTCCCCTTCTACCACCACTCTGTCTTCATCTATATAGTAAGTGACAACTTCGCCCGTTAGCTTGTCCTGTCCGGAATATACCGTCACGTTGCCTTTCAGCACGATCTTGCTTTCTGCATTATTGAATATCGCCTCTTTGCTGGTGGCAGTCCTTTCTTTTTTTACTATTTTTACGTTTCCTTTTGCATGGGCCTTGTCGATCTCGTTTGTTTCCTCGTTCATCGAAGCCTCTATTATGTCGCAAAATATATAGAGATCTTCCTGTTTTGCTACCACATTTCCTTTGAAAATTACATACTTCTCTTTATCAAAACCTTCCATTGTATCCGATACTATATCTATCGGTTTGCTTGTATCAAAAAAAGAGAGTTTGCTTTCTTCTGGAGCCTTCTTGGTCTCTGTTTGGGTTTGGGCAATCATCTGGGGTTTAAGCTCTATATCCCTTTTCTTCCTCTCCTCCGACGTATAAAGCGCAGGGCTAATGGATCTGTCCGCCTTTGCCAGTTGGAGCGTCTTTCTTTCCCGCGTAGCAGCCCTTACGTACATGCTTTTAGGAAACTTTGTCTTGAGCATATCCACAAAGTACTCGCTTTTTTGTAATTCTCCAAGCGCCCTGTAAGACAAAGCCAGATAATAAAGTGCCTTGTCTGTTCCGTTCATATCGGGATATTTTTTTAAAAAATATTCAAGTCGCATAATGGCAGCGTTGTATTTAAATGTATTATAATAAAACTCACCGACATAAACCTCCCTGTCAGCAAGTTTCTGAACCAACTTTTTCATTTTTATATCGACTAATTTTGCATAGCTGCTTGCTGGAAATCTGTTCTTCAGATACGTATATCTTTCTATTGCCTTTAATGTATATGCCTGATCGCGGTCAAAGCTCAGCGATAGGATTTCGTAACATTCCCCAAGCCTTACCAACACATATGGTATGTTGGTATCCTCAGGATGGGAATTGAAAAAATCCTCATAAACACCTGATGCGAGTATATACTCCTTTTTTTCAAAATACACATCCCCGAGTTTGACTGTTGCAACAAAGGCGATAGGATCAAAAGGATAGTTTTCCCTTATTGCGGAAAACTTTTCTATTGCCTTGTCATATTTCTTTTGTTGCATCAGGTTGACGCCCTCGACATAAAGGTCACCGGGATTTCCAGGTTTTTTCGCTGTTTTCGCCCCGCAAGATACAAGAAGTAGGAATGATACCAAAAGTACGATTAATCTTTGCATGTGTCTTAATTATAACAGAAGAAAAAAAATTATGCTATGTTTTATATGTCATGGACATAATCAAATATATTGAAAAGGGATTGGGTTCATTCGATATTCAATGCGACAAGGATACAGTCAAAAAACTCTGTTATTATATCGAGGAACTCGACAGGTGGAACAGGCATATCAATCTCACAGGTATCAAAGATATACATTCCATCGTTGAAATACTGCTATACGATGCCTTTTTTCTGTTTAAAAACATAAAAGATCGAAAAACCATTCTCGATATGGGCTCAGGAAACGGCATACTATCAATCACTATCAGCATATTAAACAAATCTCGTGATTTTACAAATATATTCTCTGTAGATAAACGTATTAAAAAGATCCAATTCCAGAGACATATAAAAAGAATGTTGCATTTAAGCAATCTTACAACAATACATAAAAGGATCGAGATGCTTGAACCCATGGGTGTGGATACACTTTTAGCAAAAGGTTTTGGGACAACAGAAGATATCCTTCGCTATGGAGGCAACCATCTCACAAAAGAAGGGCTTGCGTTTATCTTAAAGGGCAGCAATGAAATACCTCATGTTATCGAAGGCTTCTGTTTGAAAAAGGATGAATGTTACGCGCTTCCAGATGGCAACAGGATGTACAGGCTTTTTGTTTATCAAAAATCCTGATCAAATCTCATCTTCGTCTATCTCTTTGATTTCTACAAAATATTTATTTATATTTTTATTATATTCGACAAGTTTCACATCAAATGTTCCTTGTCCCTTTTCATCAATCGCGATAATATCCGAATATGTACCCACTATCGTGCAGTCCTCATCACCCAAATGCACTGATACCAACAACAGCAATTCCCTCTCTGAGTTATTTTTTATATTCCCCGTTACCTTTGCCCAGTATGGCAGTGTTGTCTGCGCACAACACCCCGGCGGTGAAAGAAAAAGGGCATGGCTCTTTAATTCAATCTCATCAGGCAGGGTTTCACCTTCATATTGAGGCATTTTTATTATATAATCATTGATATTGGTCATTTGAAACCCATAGAAGCCAATTTATTATAACAAATATTTTACCAACATTGACATATAAAATATTTTTCTATAGATTAATAATATCTATATGGTCAAGCTTGGAATCATCTCTGATACACATTTAAACAGGGTCACCGATGAATTCAGCAATACGATAAAAAACATCTTTCGAGAAGTTGATTTGATAATACATGCAGGTGACATGACGAGCCTTTTTGTCTATGATTATTTATCAAACTGGAATATTAGTGCGGTAAGGGGCAATATGGATGATCTTGATTTGCAAAACATTTTACCGGAAAAAAGAATCGAAGAGATAGAGGGCAGAAGGATAGGTATTATCCATGGCAGGGGCTCACCTTATGGCTTGGGCAATTTAGTCTTCAATGAGTTTCAAGACGTTGATATAATTATTTTTGGACATTCGCATATCCCCTTCTACGAGAAAAAAGGCAAAGTTGAGATGTTCAATCCTGGCTCATACAAAGGCTTATCAGGACAATCAGGTACGGTTGGCATAATAGAGATTGACGACTCATTGAGGTTTGAGCATATACAGGTTAGATAAGTAAGTCTGTAGGATCTGTTTGTTTCAAATTAATATTATTTTGAGGGTGAACTAAAAATGAATACCATTTACCTCTCTTTCGTATGGCACATGCATCAGCCTTATTACAAAAATCTTTATACTGGCGAATATCTGCTCCCTTGGGTACTCCTTCACGGCACAAAGGATTATTTTGATATGCCGTACATCTTGAAAGAATTCAGCGGCATAAAACAAAACTATAATCTTGCCCCATCTCTGCTCATACAGCTTCAAGACTATGACGAACCAAACATAAAAGATAGATGTCTCGATATATCTAAAAAACCTGCAAACGATCTAACTGATTCCGAAAAGATATATCTTTTGATGAACTTCTTTAATGCGCACTGGGATAACATGATTAAACCATTTCCCAGATATTTTGAGCTTTTAAAAAGGCGTGGATTCTATTACCCAAAAGAGGATATAAACAAAATTAAGGATTACTTTAACGATGATGATTTTAGGGACTTGCAGATACTTTTTTTTCTGTCCTGGATGGATCCTTTATATTATGAGATGTATGATGGCCTTGTCTATTTGAAAAAAAAGGGCAGAGGGTTCAGCGAGGCGGATAAAAAAATAGTCGTGGATGTTCAACGTAATATCTTAAAGGCCATTATTCCGTTATATAAAAAACTTTCAGAAGAAAATACCATTGAACTCTCAACATCCCCATTCTACCACCCCATCATCCCTTTGCTTATAGACAACAGGGTAGCGAAAGAAGCAATGCCTGACGTACAGCTTCCCGAGCGGATATTTAATAGGCCGGAGGATGCATCCGCTCAGATAAAAAAGGCAAAAGAACTGTTTAATCAGATATTCGGATCCAATCCAAGGGGAATGTGGCCCCCCGAAGGCTCGGTAAGCGACGATGCCCTTGCCTTGTACATTGAAAACGACGTAGAATGGCTTGCCACAGACGAAGAGATTATATACAGAAGCCTAAACCTTGAGTGTAGAAAAGATGGCGGCGGTTTTCATCTGAACCCCGATGTTCTTTATAAGCCGTATCTTTACGAGAAAAATGGCAAATGCATATATGTTCTTTTCAGAGACAAGACCCTTTCTGATCTGATATCATTTCATTATTCCAAAACTCACCCTAAGGATGCCGCAATGGATCTCATAGGGCGCATAAAGCACATTGGCAGGTCTGTTGAGGGTAGAATCCATAACCCTCTGATAACTATTGCGATGGATGGCGAGAATGCATGGGAAGGTTACAGTAATGATGGCAGGGATTTTTTTAGATATCTTTATGAGGGCTTATTGAGGGAAAATGGCATTGTATGCTCAACTGTTTCGGAATACTTACAGGATGCAAAAGATGTGGGCAGATTCCACCATTGTTTCGCCGGTTCATGGATTGCCAATAATTTTTCTATATGGATTGGTCATCCTGAAGATAATATGAGCTGGTCTTTGCTCTCCGAAACAAGGGATTTTCTCGAAGAGACCGATCCAAAAAAGGCAAATCAAAATGCATGGGAATCTATTTATATTGCAGAGGGGAGTGACTGGAATTGGTGGTATGGCGATGAGCATGTCTCAGAAAACGATGAAATTTTTGATTTCCTTTTCCGTGAAAATCTCTCCAACGTCTATAGGTTCTTGGGAAAGACGCCCCCTGAGAAATTAAACATACCGGTTATCCTCGAAGGTAGAGAAGTAAAGCCCTTGCGGGAGCCAATGAATTTTATCCGTCCAGATATCGACGGCAAGGTAACAGACTACTTTGAGTGGCTCGGTACAGGTTATATTGAAGGGAAGGGGCACGGTCTTGCCATGCACGATGCAATTTCGCCCATTAAGGGGCTATACTACGGTTTCAACGAACATTTACTTTTTTTAAGGGTCGACATCGACAAGTCCTTTGTCCAAAACATTGATAATCTCTCAGTTGAAATAGGTTTAATAGCACCTCAGTCTTTTGAGGCGACTTATGTTTTTAAAGATAAATCTATAAAAGGCACCTTTCCCGTAAAGATGGTCTTCTCTGAGGTGCTTGAAGCTGCTATCCCTTTTGAATTGCTCGGCGTTAGAGGGAAAGACAAAATCGAGGTTTGGGTAACGCTTAAAATAAAAGAGATGATGGTCGGACGCATCCCGGCCAGAGGATATCTCGTAATCGATGTACCTTCGGAGACATTCGAAATGGAGATGTGGTATATATAGTTAACAAAAAAGGGTTAGATGTGTATTTTTAGAGGGTTAGATGTTTGGAAGTGTAGATG
>MWEV01000236.1 GCA_002071245.1 Deltaproteobacteria bacterium ADurb.Bin026 | reverse complement strand
ATCTCAGACACATTTTTTGGCACAATCTCGGCGAGCTGGTTATCGATTGATTCAATACGTTTTAAACCATTTTTTAATCTTTCTTGCGACCTTACAATACCCGCATTGTTCCATGCAATCTCTCTGATGTTCCGTCTAACTCCACTTAGGGTCTCTGTACCTCTGCCACGCTGTTTTAAAAAATTCATGTATTTTGAATGGTTACCATTAACTACTTTGGGAGGAGATACAATATTAGCATCGGTTGCTGCATTTCTGCCCGCAATCATACCTGTCACAACACACTCTGTAAGGGCGTTACCTCCTAGTCTATTAGCCCCATGCAATCCCCAGACTACTTCACCGCAGGCAAAAAGTCCTGGCAGCGATGTCCGACCTCTATCATCTATCTCAACCCCTCCCATGAAAAAGTGCGCTGCAGGAGAGACAGCTACGGGCATGGCGCGTAGATTTTTCTTCAACTTTGAGATAATGCCCATAGGGTGCTTGCGCCAGAGAGTGTCGGGAACACGTCGATAATCCATATAGACTCGACCGCTGCTACTAATCTCCTCAAAAAGTAAAATCGCAAGCTTATCCCTTTTCTGTAAAATCGCCTGGTTTACATTATCATAACCATGTTTTTTCAGTATATCTTCTCCATTTGCATTGATAAGCCTCGCCTCATCAGGATAAGGTGGGAAGAGGGCCATCGATGCAAGGTTGGATTCATCTACAACAATCGGATAAAACTGGACAAACTCCATATCTTTCAGAATAAGCCCTGCCTCTGCGGCAAGCCTGTAACCTTGTCCCATAGTAGTCTTTTGATTGTCGTTTCTAAGGTAAACAGCACCTGCCCCACCTGTCGCAAGTACCGTTGAAGACGCATATATCTCTACCTCTGCCCCCAAAGCATCAAACCCTGATACGCCATAAACCCTATTTTCGTGCTTTAATAAAGACGTTACATAAAAACCTTTTACTATCTTGACCCCATTAAGCCCTCCCACTATCCTTGCAAGCCTTTGCATCAGGGTAACACCGGGAATGACATCTGGACTTTGCGACTGAAGGCTATATGTTGCGTGCATCTCGATGATATCGAACCCCAGTGACCTAAGAAACGTTATACCGTTTTTCGCTTCTTGGGCAACAAGCCTCACATAAGACTCGCTATTGATGCATCTACCTATCTGAATTGTATCTTTTATGTAGGCTTCTTTATCGTAAGAGGAGGTCTGCCCAGCAAATACCCCATTTGACATTGCCGAATTGGTGCCAAGCCCTACAGAACCTCTATCGACAATCACAACCTCTGCACCTGCCCTACATGCATGATAGGCCGCTATAATACCTGCAAGCCCTGCACCTATAACAATCACCTTGCTTCTCATATAAGGGATATCTTCTTTACTAACCCCCGCCAAGTACCTTATACAAGGTTACACGGTTGGCAAGATGCAGGAAACGAAAATTGACAAGATTCTGCTGGGCTGCATATAGGGAACGTTGTGCATCGAGAACGCCGAGGTAGCCATCAATTCCCTTCATATATCTTGCAGTTGCAAGCCTGTATGTCTCTTCTGAAGCCCTCACCAATGATTGTTGTGCATTCAACTGTTTGCTTATGGTCCCTCTTGCCGCAAGTGTATCAGATGCTTCTTTGAAGGCATTTTGAACTGCCTTTTCGTATTGAGAAAGCACAATTTCCCTTTCCACCTTGCTTGCCTCCAAGGCAGACCATAAGCGTGGATCGAATATTGGCATCACGATCTGCGGCGAGAACGTCCATGTGTTTGACCCTGCCTTAAACAGACCTGACAACTCATCGCTTGTCGTACCTGTAACACCCGTCAAAGAAATGCGTGGAAAGAACGCCGCCCGTGCAGCCCCAATACTCGCATTGGCTGCCTTAAGCTGACCCTCTGCCTGCAGGATATCCGGTCGTCTCAACAATACTTCCGAAGAAAGCCCGGGAGAGACATCCTTCGGCTCAGCAACAACGCTCAACGAATCTGGCAGCAATTCAGGCGGCACAGTAGAACCAACTAATAAATTAAGTGCGTTTTCATTTAAGGCAACCTGGCGGGTATATTTAAAGACATCCACCTTGACAGCCTCCAGCCTTGTTTGCACCATGCGTAAATCCAATTCTGAGGCGACACCCATTTCATAGCGTCTGTGGATCAGATCGTATGATTCCTGTTGTGACAAGAGGGTAGATCTTGCATATTTTAAGTTCTCACGGTCAGCCGCAAGGGAAAGGCAGACATTTGCAACCTCTGTAATAAGAGCGAGCCTTGCGCTTCTATGTGCCTGCTCCGTGGCAAGATACTGCTCAAGCGCCCTGTCCTTCAGACTTCTAATACGCCCGAAAAAATCTATCTCCCAGGACACAACACCAAGGTTTGCGTTGAACTGTTTAAAATTCATCGCTTCCCCGGATTTGGTTGAAATATCAGCAGGTATCTTTTGCTCCGTCCATACGCCATATGCATTCAGTGTAGGGAATAATTCTGCACGTTGAATGCCATACAGCGCCCTTGCCTTTTCAACGTTCAAGGCTGCTATTCTAAGATCACGGTTATTCTGCAGTGCCATATCGATGATCTGTTTCAGTTTTGTGTCAGTGAAAAACTCCCTCCAATCCAGACCGACAACCTTGGACACATCAGAAACGTTTTCTATATCTTCATATGCATCACCTTTTGGCCAGGTAGAAGGTATGGGCGCTTCTGGTCTTGTATATTTTGGAGCCATAGTACAGCTACATATGAAAAAGGTTAATAAAATAGAGATTACTACTGCCTTCTTCATATCAATATACCTCCTTTTGACCTGGAGGTTCAGGGTGTCTGTCACTACCCTTTTTCCTCGATTCAACCTTGAACAAACGGGATATAATAACAAACAACAACGGTATATATAAAAGGTCGATTAACGTAGCAGAGAGCATACCTCCTGTAACAGCGGTGCCTATTGCGTTCATGGCGCCAGCGCCAGCGCCTGTTGAAATTGCCAGCGGTAAAACACCGAAGAAAAATGCCATGGATGTCATGATAACGGGCCTAAACCTCACCCTTATCGCGCCAAGCGTTGCATCCAGCACCCCTTCTCCCCTTGTCATCCTCTCCTTTGCAAATTGAATGATAAGAATTGCGTTTTTTGTCGTCAAGCCCAATGTAGTCAGAAAACCTATCTGAAAATATACATCATTGTGCAGTCCCCTTGTCCATGTAAAAAACGTTGCGCCAAGCACGCCAAGCGGAAGCATAAGCATGTTGGTAATGGGTATCGCCCAACTCTCGTAAAGCGCTGCCACGCAGAGAAAGATCACGATGATGGAAAACGCATACAATAGAGGTGCCTGCGTACTCGACATCCTCTCCTGATAGGAAAGCCCTGTCCATTCAAAACCAACCCCTTGGGGCAATTTTGCAACAAGCCCTTCCATTACCTTCATCGCTTCACCTGAACTCCTACCCGGTGCCGGTTCTCCCCATATACTCATAGATGGAAAACCATTGTATCGTTCAAGTCTCGGCGACCCCGACTTCCACTTCCCTGATGCAAAGGCGGAAAAGGGCACCATTTTTCCAACATTATTTCTTACATGAAGCTTTTCTAAGTCTTTAGGCATCATACGATAAGGGGCATCTGCCTGGACAAAAACACGTTTTACCCGACCAGCCTGAATAAAATTATTCACATATGCACTCCCGAATGCCTCAGAAACAGTGTTGTGTATGGTAGTAATGGAAACGCCGAGCGCACCGGCCTTTTCCCAATCAATATCCATATAGTATTGGGATACATCGTCTAACCCGTTTGGTCTGACCTTGGCTAGGCGCTTGTCCTGAAACGCCATACCAAGAAGTTGGTTTCTCGCAGCCAAAAGCTTCTCATGACCCAACCCAACCCTGTCAAGCAACTGGAAGTCAAAACCGGTTGCCATGCCCAGTTCAATAACTGAAGGCGGCGGAAACGCAAAGACCATGGCATTTCGTATCTTTGAAAACGCCCCCATAGCCCGTGCTGCAATCGCCTTTACCCTCAAATCAGAACGATTACGAAGATCCCACTCTTTAAGCTTAACAAACACCATACCGTTGGTCTGTGCCCTAAGGTTGAAGCCAGCACCTGAAACGGTCATACAGGATTCTACCGCTTCCTTTTCATGCTCGAGAAAATAACGTTGCACACCATTTACGACCTCCTTAGTCTGTTCAAGGGTCGAACCTGTCGGCAATATAACCTGTGCAAGTAATATGCCCTGATCCTCATCAGGGACATATGAGGTGGGGATACGAAGCAAAAGAATCCCCACTATCGCTATAATCAAAAAATATATAATTGCATAACGCAACTTTTTCGAATATGAACGCTCCACTATCCTTACATAGCGATCTCTAATCCTAAAAAAGATACGATCGAACCTCAAAAAAAAGGGTCGCAGAAAACGGATTGCATTTTCTGCAGGTTCATGGCCTTTGGGTACTGGTTTAAGTAGTGTTGCACAAAGAACTGGCGTCAGTATCAATGCAACAACAACAGATAAAATCATGGAGGAGATAATTGTTACGGAAAACTGACGATATATAACACCAGTTGAACCGCCGAAAAACGCCATTGGGCCAAAGACTGCAGAAAGCACAAGACCTATACCGATAAGGGCGCTTGTGATCTGCCCCATAGATTTCGCCGTGGCCTCCCTAGGCGGAAGTCCTTCCTCACGCATGATACGCTCCACATTCTCAACCACCACAATTGCGTCATCCACGAGAAGGCCTATCGACAAAACCATGGCGAACATGGTCAACATATTGATGGAGAAACCGAAAAGTCCCAGCGTGCCAAATGTTCCCAAAAGCACTACCGGCACTGCGATAGTAGGTATTAAGGTCGCCCTAATGTTCCCCATAAAAAGCCACATTACAAGAAAAACCAGCAGGATCGCCTCCAGCAGGGTTATGACCACTTCTTTGATAGCTACCCTTACAAAGGGGGTTGTGTCATATGGATAAATAACCTTCATACCCTGTGGAAAGTAACGGCTCATCTCTTTCATCTTTTCCTTTACAGCATTTGCCGTATCAAGTGCATTCGCACCAGCAGCCTGTCTTATTGCCATACCAGCGGAAGGACGTCCATTATTAAACACCTCGACATCGTATGCATCTGTTCCCAGTTCAGCACGCCCTACATCCTTGATTTTTATAATCGAACCATCAGGATTTATACGAACCGGTATCGAGGCAAATTCCTCAGGTGTTTTAAGCATGCTTTGCACAATAATAGAGGCATTCAGACGTTGCCCTTTTACGGCAGGTGCCCCGCCAAACTGTCCAGCAGAAACCTCGACATTATATGTTTTAAGCGCCATTATCACATCATCCACAGTCAGGTTGTAACTCACCAATTTGTCTGTATTAAGCCAGATGCGCATGGCATATTGGGTACCGAAGTTTTCCACCTCGCCGACACCTGGCACACGTGCAAGCACCTTTTCAAGATTAGACTGCGCATAATCCCTTAAATCGTCACCATTCATGCTACCGTCTTCTGAAATAAGTCCCACAATCAACAAATAGTTTCTTGTTGCCTTGCCAACCGTGACGCCCTGTCGCTGAACCACCTCTGGCAGTCCTGCCATGGCAAGCTGCAGCTTATTTTGTACCTTTGACCATGCGAGATCAGGGTCTGTTCCTGGCGCAAAGGTCAGTTCGAGACGAGAACCGCCAGCATTATCACTTGTGGCTGAAAGATAGAGCATCTTGTCAAGGCCTGTCATCTTTTGCTCAATGATCTGTGTTACACTGTTTTCAACGGTCTCTGCAGATGCCCCGGGATATGAGGAATAGATATAAATAGACGGTGGTGCAATAGGGGGATATTGGGATATCGGCAGGTTATAAATAGAAAGACATCCCACCAACATGATTATGATTGCGATAACCCAAGCAAAAACGGGGCGATCGAGAAAGAATTTGGATAACATTATGCCCCTCCG
Source organism: Deltaproteobacteria bacterium ADurb.Bin026 (assembly GCA_002071245.1). Lineage (GTDB taxonomy): Bacteria > Desulfobacterota > Syntrophorhabdia > Syntrophorhabdales > Syntrophorhabdaceae > MWEV01. The sequence goes on along the minus strand of MWEV01000236.1, from coordinate 4,180 downwards.
TTCACTTGGTCTTTGTTGGCGTCTGACCTGTCTTTGTCAGTGGATTTGCAGTCTTTTTGGCTTCCTTGCTGTCTTTTACGTCTGTGCCGGGGGAAACAACCTTAGCAGGAGCCCCGGGACGCACCTTTTGAATGCCTTCGATTATCACGCGATCCCCGACTTTTAAGCCCTCGCTTACATTCCATTTGTCACCTATAGCCCGACCAAGCGTCAGCTTTATCTGCTGAACCTTACCCTCGGCGTCTACAATCATGGTGAATGGGTTTCCCTTCGGATCCCTGAAGACCCCTTGTTGGGGCACGAGAATCGCCTGCTCGATTACACCTTCCTGAATAACAGCACGCACATACATACCGGGCAGCAGTATAGATTTAGGGTTCGGAAATACCATCCTGAGGATGAAAGACCCCGTGCTTGGCTCAACGGTAACATCAGAAAACTTCAAAATCCCTTCCATTTTATATGACGTGCCGTCCTCAAGCAGAAGCTTGACCCTCGTCTGATCCTTGCCCGCGTTCTTTATCCGACCTGCCTCAATATGCCCCTTGAGTTGAAGTTGGCTTGCGCTTGATTGTGTTGCATCAACATAAATCGGATCGATCTGCTGGATAACGGCCATAGCAGAGGGTTGGTTCGCCGTCACAAGCGCACCAACGGTCACATTGGATTTGCCGATACGACCTGTTATTGGGGCCGTAATGCTCGTATAACCCAGATTGATACGCGCAGATTCAACAGAGGCCTTCCAGTACTGGATGTCAGCCTCCGCCTGTTTGTATGCAGCGGCGATATCTTCGTATTCTTGTTGGCTGACAGCCTTATCATTCACCAAATCCTTATAGCGTTCATACTTAGAACGTATTGCAGGCAGATTTGCTTCAGCCCTGCCGAGCGCACCAATCGCATTGTTGAGGGCTGCCCTATAAGGCGCTGGGTCTATCTGATAAAGAACATCTCCAGTCTTGACATCGCTTCCCTCTGTAAAAAGACGTTTCTGAATAATACCGCTAACCTGAGGCCTTACCTCTGCAACAAGATAGGCAGATGTCCTGCCTGGCAACTCCGTTGTAATCGGTACCCTCTCATACCGCATAACCGTCACGGCAACTTCCGGTACAGGTTGTTGCATTTCTTTCGGTTTATTGCAACCACTCACCGCCAAGTTTAATGCGATTATCGCCAGAATGGCAATAAACCTGATACTATTTATGATATACATTCAAAAGCCCTCCAACTGGATTCATTTAATATCTTCATCGGCAAGCCTGATCAGTTCATCAGCAACCATATTGCGCTGTTCCTCCGTAAAGGGGGATATCGATAAAATCTCTTGCAGCAGTAAGCCATCCGCTGCAAGGGCAAGCAACGCCGCTTTTTCAAACTTCATACCAGAAGAAACTATTTCAGAAAAGACATTCTTGATCGCCTCACGCACGGGTTCGGCAAGTTTTGGATTATGGGCTAACGCCGCAAGAAGGGGTGGACCTACCAGATCAGATTTTTTATCACGCAAAAGGGTTGAAAGCATGAATGCCTTCAAACCACGAGACGGACTGTCTGGGAGGCTTTTCCAGATCTCTTTCCGTAATTCCCGTCTTGCTTCTATGAGACGGTTTATCATAGCCTCGATAAGCGCCATCTTGGTGGGAAAGTGATGGAGGAGTCCCCCCTTGCTGACGCCCGCCTTAGTTGCTACTGCATCGAGCGTCATGTGGGATGCACCGGCCTCAACAACCACAGATTCTGCAGCACGGACTATTACGTCGTAAGTATTGGTCTTTGAACTCATCTACTGTATACCTATGCAACCCCTTTACACCGTCCAGACGGTAAAGCAAAATATCACAGCAAGAATATTTTTGTCAAAATAATTTGCAGTTTTATTGTAAAATTTGCTAAAAGTGTCTGCAAAAAAACAATAGTTGAAAATCATTGAAAGTATATTGTTGCAAAAATTGGCTTTTTTTTGTATTTTTGCTTTTGCACACCTTTTATACAGATCGGGTGAGGTTTTATGGATAAAACGCCTAATCAGCTTTATAGATTCTCTTTGGATGTTTTGAAAAGCTTCAGGCGAAATCAAATCGTTTTGCTATCAGGCGCTGTTGCCTTTTATGCCCTTTTATCGATAATTCCCATACTTGTCCTTGCACTCATCGTGCTGTCCCATTTTGTCGGAGAGGGGCCTTTATTTGGCACGTTGTCAACCTATATTGAGATGGTTCTGCCAGGCTATACCGCCATTTTGACTGAACAGGTACAGACATTCCTAAAACATAGAAATGTTGTAAGCATAGTTGGTTTTGTTGTTATGATATTTTTCAGTTCCCTTGCCTTTTCGGTACTTGAAAACACCATGTCTGTCATCTTCTCGCACCGGGCAAGGAAAAAGAGACGTCGTTTTTTTATCTCTGCAATCATCCCATACGCATACATAATACTGATTGGAATAAGTATGCTTTTGATGTCGGTTGTTGCTGAAATCCTCGAAATCCTCAAAAACAAACAATTGTTGATTTTTTTATGGCAGTTCAGCCTTGAAGGTATCCCGGGCGTTGCGCTTTATGCGCTCGGACTGATAACTGAAGTATTCATGATTACATCCATTTATATGATTATGCCTGTTGATCGCACCAGGTTTCGATATGCACTCACCGGCGGCATAGTAGCCACAATCCTTTGGGAGATTATCAGACGTTTGCTCGTTTGGTATTACTCAACCCTTTCGGTTGTAAATTTGATATATGGCTCTTTTGCGACTGCGGTAGTAGCGCTTCTCAATATTGAGGCTGCCGTATTGATACTACTTTTAGGCGCACAGGTCATTGCAGAACTCGAAGTCAAATCTGAAAAATTAAAAGAAAAGGGTTGAAGGTAAAAAACCAGAATAACCTGCATGTCATAAAAAAAGACATATTATCCCATAAAAGCCGCATAACAATATCAAAGTCCAATGCCATCAATCGTTGCGTTACAGTATTTACAAAAACCATCCTCTATATTGTATTCAATGATTGAATACCCGTACCTACGTATAATCAACTTCTTACAGTTGTAGCAATATGTGTTTTCACCGTCAGAACCCGGGATATTTCCCTCATAAACATAACGTAAACCTTCATCAATACCTATTTGGCGAGCCCTGTGCAATGTACTATGCGGCGACCTTGGCGCATCTGTAAGCCTGTGCGTCGGATAGAATGCGCTTACATGCCATGGCGTTTCTGCGCCGAGGTCATTTTTTATGAATCTGGCAATACCACCTATTTCATCTTCTGAATCATTCCACCCTGGGATTATAAGCGTTGTGATCTCAATCCATATACCAAGCCTTTTGTAAAGCCTTATTGTGTCAAGCACACCGTTTAAGTCAGCCCCGCAAATCTTCCTGTAGACAACTTCATTGAAGCCCTTCAGGTCGATATTTGCACCGTCAAGATAGGGCAGTATAGCCTTTAGAGGTTCATCCTGAATATATCCATTCGTAACAAAATTGTTATATATGCCCCTTTCTTTTGCAAGTCTCGCCGTATCATATGCATATTCATAAAATATTGTTGGTTCGGTGTATGTATAAGAAATGCTCTTGCATCCTGATTTATAAGCCATTTCAACCGCTTCCAGAGGCGATACCGTGTGGCCAAAGACCTGTCTATCATCTTCCGACATCTGTGATATATCATGGTTCTGGCAATGGAGACAGTGAAAGTTACATCCTACGGTAGCAATAGAAAATGCCTTCGATCCAGGAAAAAAATGAAATAAAGGCTTTTTTTCTATCGGGTCAACATGCCATGAGCAGGGCAATCCATAAACAAGGCTGTATAGGGTACCGCTTCTGTTTTCCCTTACTCCGCAGATACCCCTCCTACCCTCGGTAATCACACAACCATGCCGACATAATTTGCATCTTACCCTATTTTCATCAAGTTTCTCGTAAAAAGATGCCTCTTTTAACATCGGTTCACTACTCATCACCACTTTGCATCTCTCCAAAAACGATTTTTACCACCTCGTCCATATTCCTAACAGGCATAAATTTAATCTTTTTCTTTGCATATCCGGGAATTTCGACCAACTCACCAACATTTTCATCCGGGATAATAACCGTTTCCATTCTTGCCCTCAAGGCTGCAAGGGTTTTTTCCTTTAATCCCCCTATCGGCAAAACCCTCCCGGT
>MWEV01000235.1 GCA_002071245.1 Deltaproteobacteria bacterium ADurb.Bin026 | reverse complement strand
CTAAAAGAACCACCCATGCCGCAACACATATCTGCATTCGGCATCTCAACATATTTTAAACCTTTTAATCCCTTAAGTATTGCCCTCGGCTGGTCTTTGATATTCTGATATCTTACAAGGTGGCACGGGTCATGCCAGGTTGCAGTCTTTCCCTCGAACTCTTTTTTCAGTTTTAATTCCTCGGGTTTCACCTTCATAATATCAATAATAAATTCTGTACTGTCTTTTATCTTCTTTTCAAACTCTTCATATCTCTTTTTCTGATCTTCGTTATCCGGCAGATATTTCTGATAGTCTTTAAGCGTTGAGCTACATGTTGCGCAACCGGTCACTATATAATCGAAATCCTTAAAAGCCTTTATATTTGTATCGGCAAGCATCCTGCCTGTCTCAAAATCCCCGCTGAAATATATCGCAGCCCCGCAGCAACTCTGGTCTGAAGGAACAGCCACTTCGATACCTCTTTTGGTCAGAAAATCGATAATTTTCAACCCAAGTTCTGGATATACAAAATCCATTGCACAACCAGTAAAAAAACCTACCTTCATCTTTGCAGGCTTGCCGTCTTGGGGTTTATAGACAGGCTTTACCATATCGCGTAAAAATTTATCCGCGATTGCAGGGATATTCCTGCCCTGTCCAAGTGCCTTAAGAAAATCAGGCAAATGTCTGATATTGCCTTCTGTCTTTGGAAGCATCCACTGAAATGCCTTCGCTAATTTTACATAATTTCCAAAGGCCTTTCTGTTTGCCATCACCTTCCTGAAAGCAAAATTCTTAATAAAACCCAAACCTTTGTTTTTAACCATCTGTGCCCTTGCCCCAACAACAACCCTATCGATCTGTGTCTTTGCAGGACAATTAGCTACACACCGTTTACAGAGAAGGCACTTTCCAATAATTGTACCCATCTCATCTGTAAACTCCTGTTTTCCGTCCAGGATCTGTTTAACAAGGTAGTTTTTACCCCTTGCAACGGATGTCTCCACCCTTTCTTCCTGATACACAGGGCAGAAAAAACTGCAAAAACCGCATTTCATGCACTGATCTGCAAAACTTTCTATTTTCTTGAGCTCTTTTAGGTCTTTCAAGCCTAACCCCCTTTATGCTAATCCCAGATTTTGCCCGGGTTCATGATATTGTTAGGATCAAAAAGCGCCTTAACATTCTTCATCATGTCCACAACCACTGGGTCTGTAACCTTTCTGAAGAATTTCTGCTTTTCCAACCCTATACCATGCTCGCCTGACAGCACACCACCAAACTCCACAGCCGCTTCGATTATTCCATCCATTGCCTGTACCGCCCTGTCATAATGCTCTTTATTGCTTATGTCTGTAAGAATAGCCGGGTGCAGATTTCCATCGCCGGCGTGTCCAAGCACAACGATCTCAAGATTAAATTTCTTTGCAAGCTCTTTACATCTATTGATTAAAGCAGGGATCTTTCCCCTTGGAACTGTAACGTCCTCTGCAAAAACAGTTTTTGCCTTTCCAAATACTGCAGCAAAACCTGCACGCCTTGCAAGCCAATATTTGTTGGCCTCATCCGCATCTTTTGCCACCCTTGCATCTACTGCACCATATTTTTTAGTAATCTCTACTATCTTTTCCGTCTCCTTTTCGACCGCTTCAGCAATACCATCGCACTCAAAAAGAAGCACTGCATCCGCATCTTTTGGAAGTCCCATGGGCATCATCTCTTCTATCCTATTGATGACCCAGTTATCGAGAAGCTCTATCTTATCCGGTATAACACCGTTTTCCAGCACTCTAAAAACGCTCTCTCCTGCCTTTGCGACATCACCAAAAACAACCATGGTGGTCTTCCTTGCCGGAGGAATGGGGTTAAGTTTCAATTCAGCCTTTGTAATCACACCAAGTGTACCTTCAGAACTAATAAAAATATGGAGCAGGTCATAACCCACGACGTTCTTGAGCGTCCGGCCGCCAAGATTGACAATCTCACCCGTTGGAAGCACCACTTCTATCCCGAGTATGTACTGCTTTGTCACGCCGTATTTTACGCAAGCTGGGCCGCCGGCATTTTCCGCTATGATGCCGCCCAATGTTGCGCCAAGGAAGCTCTGTGGATCAGGTGGGAAAAAAAGACCATCTTTTGCCAATCTGAGGGTCAAATCCTGAAGGACAACGCCCGGTTCAACCGTAGCCGTAAGGTTCTCTTTATCAACCTTCAGTATCTTGTTCATCTTGGTAGTACATAGGACTATCCCGCCCAACCACGGAACAGAACCACCGCTTACATTTGTGCCGCCACCCCTTGGCGTTACAGGGATTTTTTCGGCATTGGCTATCTTCATAATATCGGAGATCTCCTTCGTACTCGTAGGAAAAACAACCACATCCGGCTCGCGCACCCAGTTTGATGTTCCATCATAGGAATATGCCTTCAACGCCTCCGGCGAAGTCAAGACATTATCCTTCCCCACTATTTTCTGAAATTCGTTTATCAATGATTCTTTTATCATCCATGCCCCCTTGTTCTAAAGGTTATTTGGTATTGTTACTTATTTCACTAACATATATCCTTTTCGAA
>MWEV01000234.1 GCA_002071245.1 Deltaproteobacteria bacterium ADurb.Bin026 | reverse complement strand
TAACCCTCTGTTCTTTCGTCCCGTGGAGATGTGAATATCTTCGAGGTTTCATCGAACTCTATCAACTCACCGAGAAGCATGAACCCAGTATAATCTGATACCCTTGCAGCCTGTTGCATGTTATGGGTTACAATAAGGATCGTGTAGTCTTTCTTTAGTTCAAGCATGAGTTCTTCAATCCTCATGGTTGCAATTGGGTCAAGTGCAGAGCATGGTTCGTCGAGCAAAATTATTTCAGGTTCAACTGTAAGTAGGCGCGCTATACAAAGCCTTTGTTTCATCTCTTCTGAGAGCTCAAGCGCAGATGTATTTAGTCTGTCCTTTATTTCTTTCCATAGCCCGACAGCTATCAGACACTTTTCGACAGTTTCAAGGTTTTTTCGTTTGTTGTTCATCCCGTGAATCTTTAACCCATAAACCATGTTTTCATAAACGCTGAATGGAAACGGGTTTGGTCTCTGAAATACCATCCCTACCTTTTTCCTGAGATCGATAATATCTATCTCATCGATATCCTGTTTGTTTACAAATATCTTCCCGGTGATTTTGACATCATCCATAAGGTCGTTCATACGGTTAAAACAGCGCAAAAGGGTTGATTTACCGCATCCAGATGGCCCTATCAGTGCTGTAATTGCGTTTTGATATACATTAAAATCAACACCTCTCAACGCATGAAACACGCCGTAGTGTAAATTCAATTTTTCTGTTGAGAGTACAAAATTATTACGCATTTAACCAAATTTCCCTGATAGGTAGTCTTCTGTTCGTTTTTCGGATGGGTTTGTGAAAATCTTTTCCGTTGTGCCGTATTCAATCATCTCTCCCATATAAAAGAATGCCGAATAATCACTAATCCTTGCTATCTGTTTAGTATTGTTGGAGACCAGTATGATTGTGTATTCGTTTTTTAGACCGCTCAGTGCATCTTCGATCTTGGCTGTAGAAATAGGGTCAAGCCCTGAACATGGTTCATCGAGAAGGATGATCTCAGGTTTTAAGGCAAGCGATCTTGCAAGGCACAGTCTTTGCTGCTGCCCGCCTGATAGTTTCAGGGCAGAAATGTTGAGCCTGTCTTTCATCTCGCCCCAAAGAAACGCCTTTTTCAAGCTGTCTTCAACGATTATGTCGAGTTTTGATTTTTCTGTTATGCCCTTAAGCCTGGGACCGTACGCGATATTGTCGTAAACAGAACGGGGCAGGGGTATCGGGACTGCAAAAACAGTTCCAATCTGCCTTCTGAGAGATACCCCTTCAATATCATCGTTTATAACATCAATATCATCGATGTAGATTTTTCCTTCGATTTTTACATTTTCCTCATAGTCAATCATCCTGTTGACTGCTGATATCAGGGTGGATTTCCCACTTCCGGCCGGTCCCATGAAGCCCGTTATACGGTTTTTATACACATTTATCGAGACACCTTTCAGGACTTCGATGTTTCCAAAAGAGATTTTCAATTTTTCTATCTGTATTTTAATTTCCATTTCTATCACGAATATTTCGAAATTACCCTGTTCATAATGTAGTAGGCGATTATATTGACCAAGAGTATGCTCAAGACAAGTATGAGGGATGTAGCGTATGCCTTTTCCATCGATATGCCTTCGCGTGCGAGAATATAGAAGTGAACTGCCATTGTTCTTCCTGAATCCATTAATGATGCTGGAAATCTAAGAGAACTGCCCATTGTGAATATAACTGCTGCTGTTTCCCCGACAGCCCTGCCGATGCTTAGCATAACCCCTGTAAGGATTCCGGGGGCTGCCGATGGAATTACTACCTTTGTTACGGTTTCCCATTTGGTGGCGCTTAAGGAATAGCTCACAAGCCTCAAATTTCTTGGAACTGATTTGATCGCTTCCTCACTTGTTCTTATTATTGTTGGAAGAATCATGATCGTTATTGTCAGTACACCGGCAAGAAGTGACCAACCCATTTTGAGCTTAATTACGAAAAAGATAAATCCGAACAAACCGTAAAGAATAGATGGGATACCTGCAAGCGATTCGACACCAAAACGGATGATTTTTGTAAACCTCGATTCTTTTGTGTATTCCGTAAGGTAAATTGCGGTGCCAACACCAAGTGGTGTTGCAAGTAATATGGAAAGCATAACGAGCAAGATTGTTCCTATAATCGACGGAAAGATTCCGCCTCGCCTTCCCATATCTTCAGGTGAAGAAAATACGAATTCGAAATTTATATATGGGAAACCCTTAAAGCAGATTGTTGCAACAATAACAATCAGGATGCCGACAGTGAAAAATGCCTGTGCATTTAGACCTAATTTAACAATTTTATCTATAAATCTTGGATTGACCCTCATTTCAAAACCTTTCTTTTTATGCCGAAGTTTGCAATATAATTGAGAATCATTATTATAACAAGAAGAACGACACCTGTTGAAAAAAGACTCAATCGGTGGTCTCCTGTGGCGTAGGCAAGTTCAAGCGCAATATTTCCTGTTAAGGTTCTGAGCGGGTCAAGTATGCTTGTGGGTATTTTCAATGCATTGCCAGCAATCATGATAACAGCCATTGTTTCGCCTATTGCCCTGCCCATCCCGAGGATAAAGCTTGCAAGGATGCCTGATTTAGCTGATGGAATGATAACCTTGTAGATTGTTTGCCATTTTGTGGCTCCCATGGCAAAAGAACCTTCCCGGTATGTTTTTGGTACAGACACGATCGCATCAAAAGATATGCTTATTATTGTCGGCAAGATCATCACACCCAGCACGATGGATGTTGAAAGAAGCGAGAAGCCTGAACCTCCTAAATAATTACGTACAAGAGGTACAATATAAATAACACCGAGAAATCCGTACACAACAGAAGGGATACCGGCTAAAAGCTCAAGGGCTGGTTTCAAAAACATTTTCGTTTTTTTACCTGAGTATTCCGAAAGATATATTGCACAGGAAAGTCCCAGCGGTGCTCCTATTACAAGCGCCCCGAATGTTACAAGAAAAGAGGATACAACCATTGGGAATATACCGAAAGAATCTTTGGTGGGTGCCCATTTAAAGCCCAAAATTATTTTGTTAAGACCTATCTTAAGAAATAATGGTAATCCTTCAAAAAGTATGAAAATAAAGATGAGAAACAAAAACAGAAGAGAGGAAAGGGCAAACACAGTCAGTATTGCCCTGACGAGATGTTCTTTATTGAAACGGTACTTTTTAATCATATATACTTATTAAACCTTCTTTAATTAATATCTTTTGTCCATCATTTGACAGCACATAATCCACAAAAGTCTTTGAGTCTTCCTGAAGCCTTTCCTTTGAAAGAAAGATGAATGGTCTTATGACCTTGTATTTTTTATTTTTGATATTTTTAAGATTTGGCTCAATGCCGTCTACAGATATGGCCTTTACATTACTGTCAACAAGACCGAGTGATATATATCCAATAGCATAAGGATCAGTCGCTATCACCTCTTTTACTGAACCATTAGAATCTTGAACCATTATACCATCATCAATATCCTCACTTCCCATAACCAATTCCTCAAAAGAACCCCTTGTTCCTGACCCTTCTTCTCGTGAGACTGCATCGATTCTTCTATTAACCCATCCAAGATCTTTCCAGTTTTTTATTTTTCCATTAAATATATCCCTAACCTGTTTCAACGAAAGATCCTTGATGGGGTTTTGAGGATGCGCTACTATTATAACGCCATCGTAACAGATTACTATTTCGTTAAGTACCATCTCTGCTTCCTTGAGTTGACGGGATGACATTCCAATGTTGACAGTATTATTCATACATGCCTGTATACCTGCTGTAGACCCACCACCCTGAACGTCTATTATAAATTCGGGATGATCAATCATAAAGTGTTCGGCAAGTTTTTCTGTAAAAGGCATGACCGATGTTGACCCAGCAATTGTAACTGTTTGCTTTTTGCTTGAAGAATTGTGGGAAATATTGCAACAACAGCAAGAAAATATCGTTAAAATCAACAGCATAAAGACACGTGTAATCTTG
>MWEV01000233.1 GCA_002071245.1 Deltaproteobacteria bacterium ADurb.Bin026 | reverse complement strand
GAAAGCCTCTTTACAAGGGCAAAAGTGGAGCAAACGGGAAAAGAGTCATGTCTTATAACCTATATTATGTAAACTTAATTCGGGTGGTGGAGGGAAAACACGGGCAAAGGTTGCCGAAAATAAATGCTTTTTTGATTGATCCACTTGAAGGGGGCCGACAAGTTAAGAGGCAGACGGTATAACAGGGCAAAGACAAAAGGGCATGGTTCTAAAACTGGGTATCAAAATGACACCCAGAATATTAAGACCGCCGACCGCCTAGCCAAAGAACACGGCGTTTCGCCGGCCACACAGGCAAGCACCTGAAGGGGGCGGGGGCATTATGAAAGAACAGATCAAAGCAATCAGAAGCATAAGGGCGGAAATTTCAGCAATACAAAAACAGACGCTTGAAATGATTCGGCTGTTAGAAGATCAAGGTATTCTTGAGCCTATGCAAAAGCCACAAACGAAGAAAGAGAAAGCGTTGAAGATGGGTTTTGCTGTTGTACAGATGCGCCTAACGGCGCACCAGCCCGCACCTGATTCTACGCGCGCGCCGTCCATGGCGCGGGCTTGGTTCCAAAAAAGTTGAAAAAATGATACAGTATCGTACCGGAGAACACATGGCACAGACACAACTTGGATTATGGGATACCGAAGTAATAGAACTTGCCACTGAAAACGAGGATTTTCTTACACAGCAACTAATTACATACATTGGAAATAAAAGGTCTCTTCTTGAGTTTATTGGAAATGGCGTTGATATTGTTCGGAAAAGACTAAATAAGAACCGGATTACCTCATTTGACGTCTTTAGTGGAAGTGGTGTTGTCTCAAGATACCTAAAAAAATACTCAGAAAGGATCATCACAAACGATCTTGAAGAATATTCATCCATAATAAATAGATGCTATTTATCAAATAGGTCTAATGTTGACTTTTCCCTACTAGAACACTGGATGAAATGGCTCCAGGCTGGATTAACTGAAGAGAACTTGATAGAAGGATTTATAAGAGAATTATACTCCCCAAAGGATATGGAGAATATTCAGCTTGGTGAACGATGTTTTTATACTCCGCGTAATGCAATGTACATTGATACTGCTCGCGGACTACTAGAGCAAGTACCTGAAGAAATACGTCATTTTTTTATGGCACCACTACTTTCTGAAGCATCAGTACACGCGAATACGTCTGGTGTTTTTAAGGGTTTTTATAAGAATACTGAGACTGGGAAAGGTCAATTTGGTGGAAATAATAAAGACGCTCTTGTTCGCATTCTAGGCAATATTGAATTAAAGAAACCAATATTTAGTAGATTTGATTCGGAGGTAGAAATTCATAAGGGCGATTCAAACATTATTGCTGGATTAGTCGATGAAGTTGATGTTGCATATCTTGATCCTCCTTATAACCAACACCCCTACGGATCAAATTACTTTATGCTTAATCTAATAATGAACTATGTGAGACCAACATCAATGAGTGAAGTTTCTGGCATTCCAGATGATTGGCATCGTTCTGCATATAATAAAAAACCTCAAGCATATAAAGCAATGAGTGAATTAGTTGAAAAAATAAAAGCAAAGTACCTATTAATATCTTTCAATTCTGAAGGTTTTATCGGTCTTGAGGAAATGCTTGAACTACTAAAGCATGTTGGGAAAACAGAAGTCCTTGAAACAAAATATAACACTTTCAGAGGAAGCCGAAACTTAGCAAACCGCGACATTCACGTTAAAGAATACTTATATCTAGTGGAGAAGTTCTAATGAGCAAGAAAAACGATCTTCGTCTTCAGCGAGAAGGTACTGTAATAAATAGTATTTCTAAGAAGCAAGAAAAGCGACTGGGTAATAGTCTAATTGTTCTATACAAAGCATTAACCGACAAATATGGAGTTCAATTAGCTCACGAAAGTCAGTGGTTTTTAAAGGATATTGTTGAAGAATTAAGGAAACATTATCCAGAAGTTGATTTCGGTTATAAGTTTGAATCTTCATCAATGAGACCAGACGGTGGGATACTATCCCTTGTTGACAAGAAAGGAGAGTATTTCCCAATACTAATTACAGAGGTAAAAAATCAAGGAACTAATGATTTGAGAGCGCAAGAAGGAAAAGAAAAGCAAGCAAGAGGAAATGCAATTGAACGGCTTGGTAAAAATGTAATAGGATTTAGAACGGCATTGCTAAAGGAATCTATTTTCCCTTTTGTTTGTTTTGGGGATGGTTGCGATTTTGCAGAAGATAGTTCGATTGTTGATCGTGTAATTACAATTTCGATGTTTGGAGAGTTGAATAAAACTCGTTTACATAATGAAGGCAACGATAAACAGTTTAATCGTGGTTCTTTTTACTTTAGAGTACCATTGTGGACAGAAAAAGATATGCTTCCTATTATGACAGATATTGCAGAAAGAAGTATTCTATATTATTTCTCAAAATATGGAGAAAAGGCATTTAAATGAATGAAGAATCGCCTTCGCCATCCTTGGCTCAGGCGATGTAGTCGTGGCGGGCTTCTGTACAACAACCGCTTCAACCTGACTCGGCTATGTCACGATTCTTGCTGTCGCTTCGCTCGGCAATAATCGCGCCATGTACGCCTCGCAGGTTAAGCGAATGTTATGTTCAAAAAAGCTGACAGTGATCGATTCTCAAGGCAAGGCATGAAATACAAAACTCTCGACAAAAACAGCCAAACAGAAGTGGCGAGTCTTTTTATGTCTGTTTTCACTTCATCCGAGGGAGAGGAAGAAGGGAAGCTAATTGGCAGCCTTGCCTCGGAACTATCCTCAAACATCGACAATGAAGAAATATTCTGTTTCGGCGCATATGAAGAAGAATCCCTCATTGCTTCTATCTTCTTCACTCGCCTTCGCTTTAGTGATCCCATTCTGGTTTACATGCTCGCTCCGGTTTCAGTGAGCACTGAAAATCAAGGAAAAGGCGTCGGAAAGGCACTAATCAAGTATGGTCTAAATGAGCTGAAAAATCGTTCTGTGGCTGTAGCCATCACATACGGCGATCCGTCCTTCTACTCGAAGGTAGGGTTTCAACCTCTCTCAGAAGATACCATCAAGGCTCCGGTGAAGCTTTCAATGCCAGAGGGTTGGCTAGGCCAGTCATTAACGAACGGGCCAATTCCAACAATCAATGAGCGTTCTACATGCGCTAAGGAATTTAATGATCCTATTTATTGGTAATTACAAGAACATAACAATGGGCTCCACGGGACGCTCCGCTTCGCTGCGCGCCCCTGAGCCC
>MWEV01000232.1 GCA_002071245.1 Deltaproteobacteria bacterium ADurb.Bin026 | reverse complement strand
TAAAACGCTGTTTTCTTATATCACAGGGCAACAATTTCCATCAACACATTTCTTGTTAAAATTATTAATTCTTCCGCCTTCTTATCTGTTTCAACAATAATCCTTCCATCTGGCATCAGCTTCAATTTATTATCCTGTCTTTTTATGGATCTCAAGATGCTTTTCATTTCAAGGGGGGTCTGTTCGGTTACATGTAAAACAAGCTTTTTTGACGAATACTCAGCCTTTTTAATCTTGAGCTTGGACAAATACAACTTTAACGATATCACATCGAGAAGATTTTCAAGAGGTTTCGGGATAACCCCATATCTATCTTTCAATTCATCTGCAATGTCATTTAGTTCATCTGCTTCTCTAATCTTTGAGAGCCTTTTGTAAATGAGGAGTTTTTGTGAGGCATCCTCTATATAAGTTTCAGGGATAAACGCATCAATGGGTATGTTGATTTCTGAATTAAATTCTTCTTCTATTGGCTCCGTCTTGTTTTTTAATTCTTTTATCGTCTCTTCAAGCATATTGCAGTACAATTCAAACCCGATCAGGTTTATATTGCCGGATTGTTCTTTACCTAACAGGTTGCCTGCCCCCCTGATCTCAAGGTCATAGTTTGCAATGTGGAAACCCGTTCCAAGCTCCGTCATCTCCTCGATTACCTTCAGCCTAAGCATGGCATCCCTTGTTAAGGTTTCATCCTTTGGCACGAGCAGATATGCGTAGGCCTGTTTTGTGCTTCTGCCTACGCGCCCCCTCAACTGATACAAATCAGCCAACCCCATTCTATGAGCATTATTTATAAAGATTGTATTTACATTTGATATATCAAGCCCAGATTCAATGATATTTGTCGAAAGAAGTATATCAATTTTTTTGTCAATGAAATCAAGCATAATTTTCTCCAGTTTACTACCTTCCATCCTTCCATGGGCAACAGAGATTTTCACGTCAGGAAGCAATCTTGTCAAATGCTCATAGACAACACCAATATTATGTATGTAATTATGCACAAAAAAGATCTGGCCACCCCTTTCAAGTTCATTCATTACCGCCTTTTTAATCAGATCATCCTTTAGCTTTACTACATGTGTTTTTACTGCAAATCTGTCGAGGGGGGGCGTGTTTATGATGCTCAAGTCTCTGATCCCCGATGTTGCCATATAAAGAGTCCTCGGTATTGGGGTTGCACTGAGCGTCAATACATCGATATTCTTTTTAATCTGCCTTAGTTTCTCTTTGTGTGTCACCCCGAACCTATGTTCCTCATCGATGATAAGAAGACCCAATTCTTTAAAGACAATATCCTTCTGCAATAACCTGTGCGTCCCAATAATAATATCTATTTTCCCCTTTTTTACATCCTCCACTATCCCTTTCTGTTCTTCCTTCGACCGAAATCTGCTCAGCATCTCTACATTCAGTGGATAGTCTTTAAAGCGTTCGCAAAAAGTTTTGTAATGCTGCTGTGCAAGTATTGTCGTTGGAACAAGTATTGCTACTTGTCTGTTCTCCATGACAACCTTAAACGATGCACGTATAGCCACTTCTGTTTTACCGAAACCAACATCGCCACACACAAGTCTATCCATTGGTTTCGGACGCTTCATGTCGTTCAACACATCCTCTATAGCCCTTGATTGGCCCTCTGTTTCTTCATATTCAAAACGTGATTCCATTTCTCTGAAGAGTTCATCTTCGCTGGGATATGCATATCCTTCTGTCAGTTCTTTTTCTGCATAAATCTCCAACAGCTCCTTTGCGATGTCCTCAACATATTTTTTTACCCTGCTTTTTGTGTTTTTCCAGTAATGTGTGCCGAGTTTATCGATCTTTGGTTTCTGCTTCTCTCCACCAATAAACTTTTGCACAAGGTGGAGGTCGCCTATTGGGACGTATAATCTGTCTCGATCCTGATATTCGATTAAAAGAAAATCATTGGAATGTCCACCAACGTTCAACTGGACAATCCCCTTATATATACCTATGCCATGGTCTATATGGACAACCCATTCACCAATATTCAAATCCTTGAATGAATTAAGAAACTCATCGAATCCATCCCATCTTTTCTTTATAACCCTCTTTTTGGGTCCGACAATATCCTCTTCAGTTATTATAATTATATCCTTAGACCTGAACCCTCTTCTGAGTGGCCCAATCACTATCCCCCATTCCTTTTCATGTCTGTCATAAGAAAGGGTATCGATCACAGGAAGTGCTATCCCATAATTCTGAAAGATATCCTTGAGTCTATCCCCCTGGCGAAGATTATTTGCGAATATATACACATACCTGTAAGCACTCCAATCAGAGATGAGCTTTTCTGATAGCGTTTTAAATATTCCAGACTTGTCCGCTTCGAAAATGTACCTTAAATCATCGTTTGACAACGCCTCGATAACGCTGCCGCTATTATCATCACATACCCCGGATGTGTCTATATTCAAATTTGTCGAAAAGACCTCTTTTAGCTTTTCCCGAATCAGCGTGTTGTCTTTTTCTTCATTAAGGTTCTGTATAATATAATCAAGTCCCTTATGAACAAAGACCATTTTTCCTTTAAAAAAATCCAGTATCGTAACATCGCTCATTTTTGTGATTTTTGCTGGTGTAATGCTTGTCTTCTCAACCTCTCGACCTGAGCGTTGTGAACCTGTATCAAAATATCTCAGCGAAAGTATCTGGTCGCCGAGAAATTCTATTCTAACCGGTTGTGTAAACGATGGAGAAAATACGTCTATGATACTACCTCTTTTTGCGTAATGACCCTCTTCTCTCACCAAAGACACCAATTCGTATCCATTTGCATCCAAATAATCTATGATATCTTCCCTAAAAACAGTATCGCCAAACTGGAGTTTAAATGTTTTATCGGCTATCATCTCAGGGGTTGTAAGCCTATTATTTATTGCGCTGCAAGGAAAGAGTCCTATAAAATCATCGTCAGAGACAAGGTGCGACAAAAAACCTATTCGTTTTGCTTCATCCTCTTTTTCAAACACCCTGTCTGTATAAGGTGGAAATATATAGGTTTCTTTTCCTGAAAAATATCCTATTTCTTCGCTCATGAGCATTGCCTCATCTTCGGCATCGTAGAAAACGACCGTCTTTCTACCCTTGTTTCGAATATTAGAGATCAAAAAGGAGAGAAATGAGCTTATTTTCCCTGTTAAAAAGATAAAGCCTGTTTCGTTGAACTCAAACATAGACCTTCTATCGTTGAGGATCAGGCAGGAGGGTCTTGACTCTTATGTACTCGCCAAGGACAGCATTTATGAAACAATCATCTGGTTTTCGATTTTTAGTTAAAATCGCCTTTAGCCTTGTTGGCCCCACATGATATGCATGAAGTGCCATTGAAATGTTATCAAAGTCATTTACAAGCGCAGAGAATAGATGCACACCGATCTTGATATTCTTATCCGGTTCATCGAGCGTCTTGGGCCCTCTCCACTGTATCCCTATGTCGTTTGCTATAAACTTTGCAAGAGATGGTTTTACCTGAAGAAGTCCCCTTGCCCCCTTTGATGAAACCGCATCATGTCTAAAATTGCTCTCAACCTTCATTATTGCAAGTACAAGCCTGTAGTCTACACTGTAATCCGCCGCTTCATTGTAAACCATCGTCGCAATACTTCTAAGTTTGTCCGTTCTAATGGTAGCACCTTCTCTTTTCATGTGCTCCGCAATTTGTTTAACGGTCGCTTCCTTTTCCCTCAAAATATGTCTGCCGAATGCATAGTTTAACCGTTCGTACATAAAACAGGACACTATCGCAATAGCCCCTACTGCTACAAGTATAAGTTTTTGTTTGGTTTTCATTAAATGTTACTTTACAATAAAAAAGATATAACTGTCAAATCTGCAAATATTCGGGCAATATATGGTATTTACAAGGACTACAAATTTTTACAAATTGATTGTTTTTCTTTGCTGGTTTGTTTAAAATTAGTCAAATTCATATATAGAGAGGAATTATGGATATAAACACAAAAAAGGAAAAAGGCATACCAGTAGTTTCTGTAAAGGGTAGAATAGATGCGGTTACCGCACCGGAGTTTGAAAAATCTCTTTCAGAAATCATAACAAGCGGAGAAAAAACAGTGCTTATTAACCTTGAAAACCTTGAGTACATTAGTAGTGCCGGGTTAAGAAGCATACTTGCAACTGCAAAGAGATTGAAATCAGAAAACGGAAAAATGCTTTTTACAGGTCTGAAGGGTCCTGTTGAAGAGGTATTTAAGATATCCGGTTTTTATTCGATCTTCACAATATTTGAATCGGAAGGGGCTGCTCTGGGCAGTATATAGAGGTATGCCTGTTAGCGTGAACATCAGATTGCCTGCAAAACTCGTGCACCTCGAGCAACTCGTGGATTTTGTCGCAAACTGTGCGCAAAGACATGGAATCACACACAAAAGGGTCGGCGAAATCAAGGTGGCAGCCGAAGAAGCGATCGTCAATGTTATCAATTATGCCTATGGAGAAAACGAGGGCGACATTGAGGTAGTCTGTATTTCAGAGGATGATAGATTCATTATCAAAATTGTCGATTCAGGCTCTCCATTTAATCTTTTGTCCCACAAGGACCCGGACATCTACATGGATATGTCTGAAAGGGCAATAGGGGGGCTTGGAATATATCTGATCAAGAAACTTGTTGATTATATCGAATACAAAAGGGAAAATGAAAGCAACATAGTGACCCTTGTAATCACAAACAAAATCAGGTCTGAACAATTGCCGGCATGACTCTTACCGTCTAAGAGGCACATCAGAAATACCCAAAACCTACCCTTGAGAAGGCCGTCTGTTTTTATATCTGAACCTTTAATGTGCTTTACAAACCAATCCTTAAGAAAATTGAGCATCAGCGCATAT
>MWEV01000231.1 GCA_002071245.1 Deltaproteobacteria bacterium ADurb.Bin026 | reverse complement strand
ATTTCATCGAGGATTTTAACTATGTCGAATCCCCAGAGTTTGCTTTCTTTTTTAAAAAACATACCAGGTTGTAGTCTTATTACGCTTCCAGATTTGGTTATTATATCTGAGGTATTGGTTACAACCCAAGACCCATCTGGTTTTTTCTCGAAATCATTAATCGTAATTTTTGAAATCTCGTCCATCTTAATCCTCCAGACTATTTACTCATAATGTTTTTAATTAAAAAAATAACTTCTTTTTCAAAAGTCAAGAGAAGTCAATTATTCTTAAAAAAACAGTGATATGACTTTTTTGTATTCATGATTTTGAAAACGTTTTTCTTTTTTTATTGACAAAAAAATAACAAGATATTAATAAGAACGTAGTGTTTTAATAAGGGGGTTGTTTGAGGGGTATATCTATATCTCTTAGGATCTATAAAAAATTTTCGTAAAAGCTAAGGGAGGAACACATGAAACGTTTCTCGGGAATTGTTGTGTGTATTTTTGTGCTGGGTCTTTTTACGTCTCATTTATTGGCACAGGATGTTTTGAAATTAGGCATTCCGCTGCCGCTCACCGGAACAAATGCAAAATTTGGAGAAATTGAAAAAAAATCTTATGAAATTGCCATGGAAGAAATAAATGCAAAGGGTGGTATCAAGGGGAAAAGGGTTGAGTTAGAATTTGAAGATTCCCAGGGTAAACCTGAGATATCAAGGTCAATTGTAGAGCGATTGATTGATGTGAAAAAACAACCTGTTATATTCGGAGAATATAGTTCTTCCAGTTCTAAGGCTGTTGCAGCAGTGGCGGAAGAAAGGAAAGTTCCTTATTTGGTTGTCACAGGTGCGACCGATGATATTACACAACAGAAATACAAATATGTATTCCGTATGAATCCAACTAATGCATACTATGCGACAGGCTTTATGTCCTTTCTCAAAGAAGTGGTTAAGCCTAAAACAATTGCAATACTTTATGAAAGTTCAGACTTTGGTACATCAGGCGCCGAGGATATGGTAAAACAGGCACAGAAGGCCGGTATGAAGGTTCTCGTGAAAGAACAGTATGAAAAGGGTGCTGTCGATTTTAAACCTATTTTATCTAAAGTAAAAGCTGCAAGGCCTGATGTTATTTATATGGTTTCCTATGTTATGGATGCTGCACTTCTAATGAGACAAATTAAAGAGTTGAGAATAGATGCAAATCTTTACGCAGGTGGTGCAGCAGGTTTTGCCATTCCTGAATTTATTCAGAACGCTAAAGAAGCCTCAGACCTTGTTGTAACGGCTACCCTGTGGAGTCCACAGGTTGCTTATCCTGGTGCGAGAGAATATGCAGAGAAATATAAAAAATTGTTCAAAAATTATCCCTCTTATCATGGTGCCGAGGCTTATTCTGCACTTTATCTTATCAAAGACGTGCTTGAAAGGGCTAAATCATGGAAATCCGACGATATAAGGACTGCATTTAAGGCAACCAACATGATGACGGCATTCGGTCCTGTTAAATTTGAGGACAAAGAGGGTTACACAAACCAGAATTTCATGGATACACTTGTCATGCAGGTTATCAGCGGAAAGCACGAGACTATCTGGCCTGCAAAATATGCAAGCACAAAATACGTATATCCCATACCTAAATGGAGAGACAGAAAGTAGATGGCATAAAAAGGGGGGTTAATGGCCCAGCTTGAACTGTTTTTGCAGACCCTGATATCAGGTTTTTTGTTGGGAGGACTGTATGCCTTAATTGCGCTCGGCATGGCTCTCATTATGGGTGTTATGAGGGTGATAAACCTTGCCCATGGGGATTTTATGATGATTGCCATGTATATCGCATACTGGATGTTCACATTATTCGGAATAGACCCTTATATATCAGTTTTTATTGCGGCTCCTGCGCTGTTTTTGTTCGGACTCTTTATACAAAAATACCTTTTGACGCCGGTTATGAAGGTAGAATCCATTTTACCGCACAACCAGGTCATTCTTACTGTTGGATTGGCTATGGTTTTCTCTAACCTGGCAACCGTTTTATTTACTGGGAACTATCGTTCTACGCCGGTAAATTATGCCTCAAGCGCATGGTATCTGACTGATTACTGGAAGAATTCCCCGATAGAGTTATCACTCTCCATGCCCTGGACAATATCTTTTATAATTGCAGCCATTATTACAGTTGGATTATGGATATTTCTAACAAAGACAGACACAGGCAAATCCATCAGGGCAACATCGCAGGATCTTGATGCTGCATTGTTGATGGGCGTAAATGTAAACTGGGTAAGGATGGTAACGCTTGGTATCGGTTTGGTGCTTGTTGCGTGTGCCGGATGTTTGTTTTTACCTATTTATTATTTATATCCTGCGTTAGGGAAACAATTTACAAATGTAGGTTTTGTGATTGCCGTTATCGGCGGTATGGGTTCGACAGATGGTGCGCTTATCGGTGGATTAATCCTCGGTATATTCGAATCTCTGACGGCTACCTACATAGGAATGGGTTGGGCGCCTGCCGGAAGATTTGCAATATTTGTTGCTGCCCTTGTATTCTTGCCTGGGGGCGTAGCTTCAATTATAAAAAAATGGAGATTGGGAAAATGAAAAAGTTCCTGCCTCTCATTATCTTTGCAATATTATGTTTTGTACCGTTTGTAGGGTTGAGTACGTATGTTATGCATATCCTTATACTTGTTTTGATGTGGTCGGTAATCGGTATGGCCTGGAATGTCCTCGGCGGATATACTGGACAGGTGTCATTTGGGCATGCTGCCTTTTTTGGGTTTGGTGCATACACTGGTGGTATACTCTACCAACACCTTGGAATATCTGCATGGTGGGGACTGCCAGCATGTGTGGTGATACTTACAGCTTTGTCACTTGTAATTGGCTATATATGTCTTCGACTGAGGGGTGCCTATTTTGCCCTTGCCACCCTTGCGCTCGGAGAGGTTTGCAGGGTTGCAGCAGAAAATCTTGTTGAGTTTACACAGGGCAACATGGGTATAATGCTAAGAGAAAGAACATGGGTTGATAAGACATGGTATTTTTATGTCATATTGATTATTGCTGCGAGTACCTATATGCTGATAAAACTGGTCATGGAATCAAAACTTGGTTATTATTTTGTGGCCATCAGAGAGGATCAGGATGCCGCTGAATCTCTCGGGATCAATACAACCTTTTATAAAACAATCTCGCTTTGTTTAAGTGGTGTGCTTACGGGCGTAGCGGGTGCGTTCTATATGAATTATATGGGCTATATAGATCCAGCCACGGTATTCCCTTTATCGGAGGTATCGATTGCAGTTGTCATGGTAGTGATGGTTGGGGGTGCTGCCACATTTTGGGGGCCAATTGTAGGGGCATTGATCATGGTTTTTCTTGCTGAGGTTATTCGATCTTTGCCACATATTGGCGCTGCGCATCAAACAATTTTTGGAATTATCCTTATTCTTATCATCATGTTTCTTCCGAATGGCGTAGTCGGAGATTTTGGTAAGCTAATAAAGCCATTCGTTGGAAGAAGGACGTCGTCATGACTCTCATTGAGGTAAAAAACGTCTCCAAGCAATTCGGAGGGCTTGCTGCGCTTACCGACGTTTCATTTGTATTAAATAAAGGCGAAATACTTGGTCTTATCGGACCAAATGGTGCCGGCAAAACAACGATGTTCAATATTGTCAATGGATTTTATCCACCGACCAAGGGCGATGTCTTTTTAAAAGGACAGAGGGTATCCCACTTGAAGCCGCATACTTTGTGCAAACTGGGAGTTGCAAGGACATTCCAGGTTGTCAGACCGCTTCAACGAATGACAACGCTCGATAATGTAATTACATCCGCCTTTATCAGGACAAAAAGTAAATCTCATGCAGAGGAAATTGCAATTGAGATACTTAAATTTACAGGACTTTACGATGATAGAATGGTTATATCGAAAGGCCTCCCGCTCGGCAAACGAAAAAGGCTTGAGATCGCTCGCGCCCTTGCCACTCATCCCGAGATTTTATTGCTTGATGAATCGTTTGCAGGTTTAAACCCAACAGAGATTAACGATCAGATACAGATCGTGAAAAAGATAAGAACAGAAAAAGAGATAACCATTTTGATAATTGAACACCATATGAAGGTTATTATGTCTATTTCAGATAGAATAGTTGTACTTAATTATGGACAGAAGATAGCAGAAGGTACACCCGCAGAGATTGGACATAATCCAATAGTTATTGAGGCATATCTGGGAGAAGAACACAGTGCTTGAGATAAAGCATATTGATGTTTTTTATGGTGATGTCCAGGTGTTATGGGACATATCTTTTGAGGTTAAAACGGGAGAGATCGTAGCCCTTATTGGTGCCAATGGAGCAGGAAAATCAACAACCTTAAAGACGATTTCGGGCATATTGCGACCTAAAAAAGGGGAAATACGTTTTAATGACGTCCCTTTACATAAGCTTGAGCCATATAAACTTATAGAGACAGGCATTGTGCACGTTCCTGAGGCAAGAAGGCTTTTTGTGGAAATGTCCGTTGAAGAAAACCTTGATATGGGTTCTTTAAAAGGAGAGGCAAAAAAGGAACGTGAGATAACAAAACAGCTTGTGTTTGATTTGTTTCCGAGGCTTCTTGAGCGAAGAAGACAGCTTGCAGGTACACTTAGCGGGGGAGAGCAGCAAATGCTTGCGGTTGGAAGGGGGCTCATGTCAAAACCAAAGCTCCAGATGTTTGATGAACCTTCACTTGGTCTTTCACCTATCCTTGTACGTGATATATTCAATGTAATTAAAAGGATTAAAGACGAGGGTGTTACGGTTTTAATTGTTGAGCAGAATGTAAAACAAACCCTCGCGATAGCCGATAGGGCATACGTGCTTGAGAATGGAAGGATAGTACTTCAAGGGACAGGCGAATCGCTACTTAACAACGAACATGTTAAAACTGCCTATCTTGGCGTTTAACAACGTTTGATCTGGTTGATGATCTTTTTGAGTTTTGTTCGGTCTGTC
>MWEV01000230.1 GCA_002071245.1 Deltaproteobacteria bacterium ADurb.Bin026 | reverse complement strand
CAGCGAGGGCAGAGAAGATTGTTGAGCCATTTCGCAGAACTGAAGGGGTAAAGCTGTTAAACTACGAGATGGATAAAGACCATAACCGTATGGTAGTTACCGCTGTAGGTGAACCTAAATTTTTAGCAAATGCAGTTGTCGATGCGGTGGGTATTGCTATTGAAGTAATTGATATGAGAAGGCATAAAGGACAACATCCAAGGATGGGTGCAGTTGATGTCATCCCTTTTATCCCGGTTAAAAATACCACGATGGATGAGGCAATTGAGCTTTCCAAGGAGGTGGCAAAAACTGTCTGGGAAAAATACAGGCTTCCAGCTTTTCTGTATGAGGCATCAACAGATAATCCACTGCATAAAAATTTGGCCGATATAAGGAGGGGACAGTTCGAAGAAATGCCACAAAAGATTAAGTTGCCCGAATGGAAACCTGATTTCGGGGAGACTTATATCCACCCTACTGCTGGTGTGGTTGCCATTGGCGCCCGGATGCCCCTCATTGCATTTAACGTAAACCTCGATACAAACAGTATAACGATTGCTAATAAGATTGCAAAGGCGATTAGGCATTCAAACGGAGGTTTGAGATACTGCAAGGCAATTGGTATTGAACTTAAAGAACGGAATATTACACAGGTTTCCATGAATTTGACTGATTACACAAGAACACCGATATACAGGGTTGTTGAGCTTGTTCGAATAGAGGCTAAAAGGTATGGGGTCAATATTGTTGGGAGCGAGATCGTTGGCCTTGTGCCAATGGAGGCATTGGTTGACGCTGTAACATACTATATGGGTCTTGAAGGCTTTGGGATAGAGAAGGTGCTTGAATCGCACCTTACGGATTTGATTCCATAGACTCTAAATTGTGTATAAAATATTCTGTTTCGTCAAGGGCATATCTTGCATTATTTCCAGTTGCAATAAACTCAACGGATTCACCCCTGTTTACCTCCAGATATTTGGGGCAGAGTATCGATTTAACATTTAAATATTCTTTTTTGCCAAATAAAACGAAATTGTAATATTTCATCATCTTTTTATGGATGTAGAGTTCGCAATCATGTTTCTTTGCTATTTCAGCAAGATGAGCTATTTCTATGTCGATAGAATTTTTGCCCTGGATTAGGATTTTAGTCTCAATAAATCTGTTTTTTTCAAGCGATTCTTTTTCTTCTCTCCAGATTGAGCCATATTTTATAACCCATTCTTCCGCTGCTTTTTCGGTGCCGATGTCATATCCCTTTTTTTCCGATTCAATCCATTTATATTTCATGATTTCATCGTTTTGTTCGTATAAATCCTCAACCTGTTTTGCCATTAAAAAATCTGATTCATAGTTTATTAGAAAATCAACAATTGCCTCTTCAAGTGAGACCTCTCTGCCTTCTTTTTGGGAAAGGTAGTACTTGTGTGTTTCTATGGTGATAAGCTCAGAGGGTATTAAATCAATTTCTTTCTTGAACATGTTTAACCGTTGTTTTGGATAATGATATTATTTTTTTGTGTTGTGTGTCAATATTTGAACATTCAAGACATGGTAGATCAACTGTTGGCCTGATACCCCAACAGGCTTGTTTCATCTTCTTTCATTATGATCCTGCCGTTGAAGATGCCTCCCTCAGATATTGAAATCCTTTTTGCGATTATATCACCTAAAGCAAATGCAGCCGAAGTGATCTCTACAAGACCACTGGCATGTATATTGCCCTCCATTTTACCACCTATGGTAATTGCATTTGCATCGATATTACCTTTTACATAAGCATCCTTGCCTATTATCACATGGTCTGCTGTTATATTCCCTTCGATGGTGCCATCCACCCTCAATGTGCCCTTTACTTCAACGTTGCCCCTGAATCCTGAGTTTGAGCCTATCAGGGATTCGAGTTTGTCATTATTACTCTTTTTGAACATATATGCCTTCATCCATATATCTTTTTGGATTGACATAATTGCCGTTTCTTAAGACGCTGTAATGAAGATGGGCGGTCTGTGCGTTACCAGTTGAGCCTACATATGCTATGGTGTCGCCCTTTTTTACCTTTTGGCCGACCCTTACGAGGTTTTTCTTGTTGTGGGCATAATAGGTTGAAAAACCCATCCCATGTTCGATAACTACGAGATTTCCATTATCACCCAGCCAGCCGGAAAAGCTGACGATGCCGTCGGCTGTTGCCTTTACAGGGTCTCCAACGTTGGTTTTTATATCTATGCCGTAGTGAAATTGTTCTTTTCCTGTATGAGGGTGTATCCTTTTGCCATAATAGGATGTGATGCTTCCCTTTACAGGTGAACCTAACGGCGTAGAACGATAAATGTCTTTTTGTTTATAAAGGTATTCTTTTATTTCACTCACTGTCTCGATCGTTTTTGCAATTTGATTTTTAAGACTTTCAAAATCTATCGTATCCTGCATTAGTCCTGTAGTGTTATCAAGATTTTCTATGACATCTTTTTTTGATTTCAGGGAAAATAACTTTTTGAGTTCATTCTCGCTGTTTTTTATCCCCATCATGGTTCCCTGTAATTCTGAAAACTGTTGGGAATATTGGGTAAATTTTTGTTTCATTAAGCGATATTCAATGGTTCTAACGGTACTTGAAAAAACAAATATTGTACCGATTATAAAAAATACAATACCCAAGATAATGCCTGCCGATGGAACCTTTAAATTTAGCGGCTTTTTGCAGTTGTGTGGAATAAGCATGATGGTAACGGGTGAGAATGCCTTTTTAAGAAGCCTTTTTAAGATGTTGCTCGGTGACATATCACATATCCTTCCGAATGGTCAACTGGTAACTTTAAGCAAAAAAATATTTTGATGAAGTCAATATGTTATCAATAATAGTATAAATATACAAGAATAATATTTAATCTTTTCTGTTGACAATTTCAAAAAAATGTAGTTAATATTTCCGCTTTTAAATTTTAAGGAGGTGGTGCCGTTATGCAGTGTGCAACAGTGAAACCGGGAGTGGAGTGTGTGTTTATGAAAAAAACAGGATGCTCCTATAATGGTGGTGCATGCCATACAATAGTCGAAAATTGTGAAGGATGCACAAGAATCGTAGTTTTTGAGACAGGAAAATATTGTTCAAGCTTTCCAAGCCCAGCACAGAAGTGGCAGAAAGGCGTATGTCCAATGTCATCTCATGTAAAAAAGATGCAGAAGACGGAAGGGCAGAAACTGAACCCGCTTAAAGCATCCAAAAGAAACGCTGGGAAAAAATAAAACTGCCATAATTGAAACCAAGTCAGTTTAATCATATATAGGCTAACCAAAGTCAGGTGGAGCGTTGTTCCATGATACACCTTGATTATAGCATGGATTATCGTTTTATTGTTTATAACTATTGGTTGTTGCGTTTTTCATTGACTTGGTTCAATGATAAGTGGTAAAAAAGACAAAACAAATCTGGAGGCGCTGTTTTGAGGAAAAACAAATCTGCAATAAAAAGAACGAGACAGTCTGAGGAGAGAAGGTTAAGAAACTCTCACGTGAAATCGACCATGAAAACATATATTAAAAGGGCGGTTCAAGTTATTGAAGCTAAAGACAAGGAGCATTTGGACGAATTATTAAAAAGGGCCGTGTCTTATATAGATAAAGCAGCCTCAAAGGGGGTAATACATCCTAATAATGCATCCAGAAAGGTCGCAAGATTGTCAAAAAGGGCAAATGTCCTTTCCAATAAAATAACAGCCTAATAATCAATCAGCATAATAGAACAGAATTTTCTTGCCATGCGCCCTGAGAGTCTTTTCAGGGCGTCTCTTTTATTAAAATCTTCTGCGTTTATGTCAACGACATTGTAAGTTTCGTTATCAGAAAAGTCCCACCTTCTTAACAACGTACCATTATTCCTGAAAATGGAAATGCCTACGGTGGCATAGATGGTTTTTTCAACTACGAGACCATATGCATTCATTGTGGCAGGCAATATTTTGATTTCTGTTATTGTACCTTCTATGTATCCATCAGGATTGTTAACATTTACCTTGAAAAGCCCACTCAAGACTATTTCACGTGTGAATGAGTCTGTGACATACATGGATGCATGCGGTTCAAATGACTTGTTTTTGAACGCCGGAATACTAAGCGATGATATATCGCCCCCATAGATGCCCTTTTCCTTTACCAATTGATAACCACATGAACACAGCGGTATTAAGATAAAAACCATTAAATATATTAATTTAGAATGCATTATATTTTTCATTAGTTTCTGAACCCCGTTTTTAGAGTTTTTTTGACCAATAAACAAAGCCGTTGTATTTCAAGTGCAAACGATATTTACAAGCTTATCAGGTATAGTGATAACCTTCCTTATATCCCTTCCCTCTGTGTGTTTTTTAATCTTATCAAGGCTAAACACAACCTCTTTTAGTCTTGTTGCATCGATACCCCTTTCTACTTCATATGTGTCTCTTAATTTGCCGTTAATCTGAATTGCTATTGTTACTCTGTCTTCCACGATATATCTTTCATCATATTCAGGCCAGAATGAATTGAGATCGTCAGGATTATTACCGAGTTTTTCCCATAGGTCCTCTGTTATATGGGGTACGAAGGGGAATAGAAGGGCAATTGTTGTCTCGATAGCACCCTTTAATAAACCTGTTTCTTCTCTCTGGTTTTGTTCATTTTCAAGAAATTTATAAATTGCATTTACGAGTTCCATAATGCTTGCCACCGCGGTGTTTAAATGAAACCTGTCAATGTCTTCTGTTACCTTTTTGATTGTTTTGTGGATTTTGTAAGAAAGCTGCATTGTTTCATCGTTTGTATTTTTTGGTTTCATGCTGGTTTTGGTGTCTTTTAAAATCTTAACCCGCTCATTAACCAATCTCCAGACTCTCTGTAGGAACCTAAAAGAGCCTTCAACCCCTTTATCGCTCCACTCAAGATCTTTTTCCGGAGGAGATGCAAAGATACAGCAAAGCCTTGTAGTATCAGCACCGTATTTTTTTATCAGGTAATCAGGATCAACGACATTTCCCTTGGATTTACTCATTTTTGCACCATCCTTAATGACCATGCCTTGAGTGAGCAGGTTCAAAAAGGGCTCTCTTTCTTCTACGAATCCGAATTCATTTAATACCCTATTGAAAAACCTTGAATATAAAAGATGGAGAACTGCGTGTTCAACACCGCCGATATATTGATCAACAGGCATCCAATAATCGACCTTTTCTTTATCCAAGGCACCATCTTTATAGTCTGGGCATGTATATTTAAGGAAATACCAAGAAGATTCAACAAAGGTGTCCATCGTATCCGTTTCTCTTTTTGCCTTGCCCTTGCAATTGGGACATTCTGTTTCGAAGAATTCCGGATATTCTGCAAGCGGTGATTTTCCAACCATCTTGATTTCGAGATTGAGCGGTAATACAATTGGCAACTGATCATAAGGGACAGGGACAACGCCGCACCTTTCGCAATAAATAATCGGGATTGGTGTTCCCCAGTATCTCTGTCTCGAAATGCCCCAATCTCTCAAGCGATAATTGATTTTTCCCATCCCAAGACCCTTTTCCTCGAGATAACTTATGATTGTGGGGATCGCCTCTCTGTTATTCATACCGTTAAAGTGGGCGGAGTTTACCATTTTTCCGTCACCTTCATAAGCCCCCTCCATTGTTTCGGCTGTGAGGGATTTATCTTCTGGCATTATTGTGATAACAATCGGGAGCCCATATTCCTTTGCGAACTCGAAATCCCTCTGGTC
>MWEV01000229.1 GCA_002071245.1 Deltaproteobacteria bacterium ADurb.Bin026 | reverse complement strand
CTAAAAGCCATTTGAAACCTCCATGTTTTTTATTTTTGGGCATCTTGCCCTTTTTTCGGGATCCGAAAGTTTTTTTCACCTCCTCTTGTTTCCTGTCCCGTTCTAAATTATATTATCGGATGCCTTTAAAAAAACTTAAGATTATTTTTTCAAAAGAAAGTTTATCGCTGAATCAAATAGGCTTTTGCCTTTTTCGTCTTCAAGTCCTGACAGCCTGTCTTTGGTTTCGGAAAAATTTTCAGGGAATGGTTTCGGAAAAATCGACAACTTCTCCTGAAGTATCTGATAATATCTCTGCATGTCTTGGAGATGCAATGATTTACATGCAATGAGAAACCTTCCCGCAGTAACCTCCACATCGCTTGAATATCCATTCAAGTCTTCATAAATCTCAAGCGCCTCAGCATAGGATTCTTTTGAAAGGTAAAGCAGATATTTTCTTTTCATAAGATAGCTGTCCATCGCGTGCCTCTTTAGACCTTCATCGCATGCACTTATTGCACCTTCAATATCTCCTGCCTTTTCCTTCACGAGAGACAAATAGTGATAGTTCGCCTTATCCATTGGGTCATTCTCTATCAGTTTTTTAAAACATTTCTCAGCGGTGAGAAAATCGCCCGCAAACAAAGAAGAGATGCCCAGATGATTGAGAAGACACATTCTGGTCTCATGAATATTTATAGGGGTAAGCAATTTTGTAAATGTTTCGTCTTGCAGATTTATAAGCTCCTTGTATGCATTTTCGTAATCCTTTCTCCTATAATATTGTTCCCCCAGTAAATAAATAATCAATACATCGTTGGGAAAAAGGGTTTTGCATTCAAGAAGAAACGAAAGTGTCTCATCTTCTTTTCCAAGCTCACACAATACGGCGGCCTTATCGCTTGCCCCGAGCATTATCACATCTTTCATGTATAAACTGGGGTCGAGCCTTGCAAGCTCCATAAGCCTATCCAGGCATGCAAGCGCTCTTTCCTTTTCTCCAAGCCCTCTTAGGGCTTTTGACATAAAAAACAGTGCATTTATATTGTCGGGTCTCTCTTTTATTTCGATTTCGAGTATATCTCTGTTGCGTTTTGATTTTTCTGCAACGTTCTCGTTTGTATCGTATCCGTGATGTAGCACCTGTGCCTCAGAGGCATATGTGGGTATCATCTTTTCTTCCAAACAATGTATTGCCTGTTCATGCACCCTACCCTCAAAAATTATGCCTTTATGATTGGGAAAAATCCTTAACTGCAAAAAATCTGTTCCGCTGTCTCCATACACATTTTTAAGTCTCAGAAATAAGCCTGCACCTTTATATCTTTTAAGGTCGTTTCTTATCTTGTGGTGTTCCTCATGCTTTATCTCGTCGTCTGCATCGAGCCAAAGTATATAATCCTTTGTTGCATACTTAAGAGATTCATTCCTCGCTGCGGAAAAATCATTGCACCAAGGAAAGTGATAGACCTTAGCTCCATAGCTCTTCGCAATGTCAACCGTATTGTCATTTGAACCGGTATCAACAATGATGGTTTCATCGGCCAGACCCCTTATGGAACTTAGCAGTCTCGGCAAATCCTTTTCCTCATTTTTAACTATCATACATACAGATATTGTCGGTCTTCTTTTCATATTGCCATTATTCTACCTTCTTCATCTCAAAAGGTACCGACACGCTGTATGCTTCATCCTGAAGTATCGTTTGTATAAAAACCCCGCGCGCAGTGTTTATTATCAATGGCGATCTCAAATTTATAAAAAATGTATGTCCTTCATACCTCACAATACACAGAACCGCTACGTCTCCAAGGCCATTCAAGCCGAGATCATTCACCAAATCATCCTCAATCCTGAAAGTGTAATCGTCGATTATTTTAAAAGGATTTGCCATGATAAATGATACGGATGCATCATTGCAGGATAGAATGCGAAACGGGGATGCCTCACCAAATGCATCTTCGAGGACATAATCCGCATAGTCCTCAAAACCTATAACCTTCCCTTTTAGTGGAGTCTTACTCACCTTTGTCACCTATTAATGTCTTTATTTCATCCAGATTTTCAATTGCCGACATTCTATTGGCGTCTTTGATTTCACTAACGAGTTCTTCACGTACAATCAAATACCCCTTTGGCGCCTCTATGCCCAGCCTAACCTTTCCCTTGTCAACCTCTACTGCAACGATCCTGATATCGCCATCCTTACCTTTTATTATGATACCATCATTCTTTTTTCTTGTAAGAACAAGCATCTACCGTCCTATCTCAAATAATTAAGCACGCTTAGATTCTGGATCTTTGTCATTGTATAGATCATTGCCTCATAGGCATTGGATAGGGAATTGAAATCAACCACAGCCTGCGCAACATCAACATCCATTATCTGAGATAAAGTCTCGATGATGTTGTTGTTTTTTGATTCATTATATTCGATGAAATTTTCAATCCTTGCAGTATAAGTCCCCACATGTACAAGGTTTGTCTGTGTTTTTTCAAGTGATTTATCTAAACCATCCAATGCATTTCTTATGCCTGTTTTGTTGTTTGTCTCGAGCGCATCTTTAAAGTTTTTCAATACATTAAAGATGTTTGTATCAGAGATAAAAACTTTGTCACCCGAAATACCGGCATCCTCTTTTGTGCCCTTGTCAACAAATATGGAGGATACTTCATTTGAGCCGTTAAAAGTCACATTGTAATCACTATCTATCGAAAAAGGTGTATTATTTGACTTTTTTCCACCAAAGATATAATGATTACCTACCTTTGTGTTCCCAATAGCAACAAGGCGCTCGATAATGCCTTTAACCTCCTCGCCTGCCGACTTCCTCGTCTCAGCGTTTACTGTATCAGATGCCTGGACAATCGCTATCTCTTTAGCCCTTGTAAGCATATTGTTTACACTGTTTATGGATGTTTCATAGAAAACACCTGTGGTCTTAAGTCTTTCAATATTCCTTCCATATTGTGCGTTCAGTCCCTTTTCTGCATTAAACCCAACTGCCACAGAAGAAGAAACAGGATCATCAGATGGGACCAATATCTTTTTGCCTGATGCAATCTTGTTCTGGGTCTTGTCGAGATTCGATTTTATCAATGCAAGGTTGTTTTTAAATGCATCGAATTTTATTCTATCGGTTACCCTCATTTAAATGCCCCAAGTAAAGTTTGGAAAAGTTCATCAGCCACTGTAAACAACCGTGAAGCCGCTTGAAATGCATATTGATACTTAATCAGATCTGCCATCTCCTCATCGAGGGATACCCCTGATATACCCTCTCTCTGTTTTTCCATTAGATTCATCGTATCTTCACTGTATTGGGCAAAATCCTTTGCGCCTTTTGTGAGCTGTCCAATCTTGTTTGTAAGCGTTGACGTATAATCAACGAAGGTAGACGTATTTCCGTCAAAGAGACCCTTTTCCATCAACGCCGCAATATCAATGGCTATTCCGTTTCCTATCGGTTTTCCTGTTATATCTACTTCAGAAGACGATGCAATGTTCTTCAGATCCAATTTGATCTTATCAGATATATCAATATCCTTTGCATAAAGCCCTGTAAGCTCTCTAAAAAATGGAATCCCATCAGGGTTTGGATCCAACACATTATGGTTTTGCGTATAGCCGTTTTTGTGTAAACTATTCACTTCAGATATAATGACCTCTGCAAGCTTATCGGTATCCGCAATAAAATCGTTTATTTGGTTGTCCCTCATCTCCAGTAAGCCGTAAACGCCGCCGGAGTTGATATCATCTGTTATATCTATAAAATTCCCTGAAAAATCCTCCCAGCCTACCCTATAAAAACCTGTATCTTGATTGGTCTTCACACCAAGTTCCCATGACTGTCCGCCATCAACAAGCGACTTACCTTTGGACGTCATAATCGTCATGCGTCCATATTCATCTTCAAAGGATATAATGCCTATCTTACTTGAAAGCTCCTTGACATACTGCGTTCTTCTGTCAAGATAGTCGTTTGCCTCACTCGAACTAGAACTTCCCTGGAACACTTTATTATTCAAGTCTGCAATGGATGCTGTAATCCTGTTGATATCAGCTACTTCCATCTTTACGTTGTTGTTCAGCTCTATCTGCAAACCTTTCAATTCGTTATAGATGTTGTTTATCGACCGAGTCATCTGCTGAGCACTTGACTTTAGACCCCCTCTCATCGCAACGTTTTGAGGGTCAGTTGACAACTCCTGCCATGCATTAAAAAATGCAGTTATGTTTTCGGTTAATTTGGTGCTGTCTTCGTTCAGAACACTTTCTACCCTTTCGAAATACCTTTTGTATATCTGATGTTCACCAAATTCCGTACTTTTCTTTGCAATCTGCTGATCAAGATATTTATCGTGGTATCTTATTATACCGCTTACTTTTGCCCCATTTCCAATCAGAACATTTCCAATCAGCATCGGTGTTTCTTCTGTGATAACCACCTCTTGCCTTGAATAACCCTTTGTGTTTACATTCGATATATTGTGTGATGTGACCTGAATCGAGGTCTGATTTAAAGAAACGGCATTTTTAGCGATATTCAATATAGATGCTATGCTCATCCTATATCTCCCGTGATGGGAAAAGAGAAACACGTGTTTTTTTGTTCAGATATGCGGTGTTGTTTATAAAGCCCATGATATTTTCAATGGAACCCTTTAGATGATCCATTGAAAAGGAAAGAAGTTTCATGTTTTTTTCAAGGGATTCGTTTATTTCTTTCATTACTGTTCTTGTTTCATGTGATAAATGCATCCACTTTTCACTTTTGAATATGCTGTCAGGATCGCTTAGTTCTTCAATGAGTCTGTTTTTTTCACACTCAAGATATTCGATCTTTCTAAGTATCTCTTCTTTTCTGTTGTTTCCCCTTGTGATACCCTCGAGTGAAAAAGAGATGATAGAATCGCGTTCCTCTTTTATCGCCTTTAAAAAATCCTTTAAGGCATGTAGTTCTTGCACGGCTATTTCAATAACAATATGTTCCATTATAAGCCCTGTATTTATAAAATGGTATCCAGGATATTGCTTTTCAGTATGCTTTTTGCCACAAGTTCACCTTTCACATTATAGGTTTCCGATTTTATAGCCTGTCTTATCTGGTCAACCTTATCCTGCCTTACATCAGGAATCGCCTTCACCCTTTCGACAAGACTTTCCACAATTTTCTTATTTCCCGAGAGTTCCACCTTGTCGGTAACATCCATGCTACCCCTCATATCGGTTGCCTGTTCTTTCACCGTCTTGTTGTCAACCGACTTCAGAAGGGTATCAACTACACCGGCATGCTTGTTATTGGTTATCTTCATGGAATTCCTCCTTTTTTACCTTAGCTATATTATCGCCGTTTGTCGATAAAACTTTAGTATTTTTTTCCATATGTTCTACAAGCATCTCCTTTATCCCTATACCCTTCTTCGCCATAAAGTCCGCCGCCTTTTCATAAACTAAAGACATATAAGTCTGCTCGGTATGTCCCTTTTTTGTTAAATTTGCAGTTTTTTCGAGCTCCTTAAGCATTGTAAACATCAGGTACGATTCGAACTCCTGCGCTATCTTCTCGACATTGGTCTTCCCATTGTTTGACTTTGCACCGAGACTGCGCAAATCGGTCTTTATGCTGGAAACGTTTTGTACCGGCATCCGTAAGTCCATTTTTTCAACGCTATCCATAAAACAACCCCTTCCTAAAATAATCAGGCATCATACCGTAGATATCGTAAACACCTTTCATATTATTTCAAGCTCCGCATGT
The DNA here is from genome assembly GCA_002071245.1 of Deltaproteobacteria bacterium ADurb.Bin026. GTDB lineage: Bacteria > Desulfobacterota > Syntrophorhabdia > Syntrophorhabdales > Syntrophorhabdaceae > MWEV01. The sequence goes on along the minus strand of MWEV01000229.1, from coordinate 2,693 downwards.
AAGGCACCTGCCGCCTTTATGGTCTGCAATATCGATATCATCTCCCTTGTTGAAACACCAACTGCATTAAGCACATTCACCAATTCCTTTATTGTTACATCGCCTTCTATCAGCCTGAATTTACCTTTTTCCTCATCAACACGAATCTGTGTTTCAGGTGTAATAACCGTCTGCGCACCTGCAATACCTCCTGCTGCACCCGGCGCAAAGGGCAGGGGCTGGCTAACCTTTTGGTCTTCTTTGACCATAACGCTTATATTGCCTTGCGATATGGCAACCGTTGAAATCCTGACATTATGTCCTATCACGATAGTCCCGGTCTTTTCATCTACTACGATCTTCGCCAGCATATCGGCCTTGACATCTATGTTTTCGATTGCCGAAATAAACTTTACGGGGTTTGCGCTTTCTCTGTCAGGGATCTTTACACTGATGGTTCCGCCATCATCCGCATACGAGATACCCCCGTATATCGCATTGATGCGTTCTTCTATCCTTCTTGCCGTTGTAAAATCTGGATTTTTAAGAGATATTACAATCGATTGAGCCTTTATGTATTCATAGCCTATCTCTTTTTCTATTGTTACGCCGTTTGGTATCCTTCCAACGGTAGTATGGTTCTTTTGCATGGATGCACCCTGCCCTGCAGCAGAGATGCCGCCCACAACAAGGGGTCCCTGCGCCACAGCATATACTTCACCATCGGCGCCTTTAAGAGGCGTCATGAGAAGGACTCCACCACTCAAAGAACTCGAATCACCGATAGATGAAACTGTTGCATCTATCTTTGTCCCTGTCTTGCCGAATGGCGGCAGATCGGCAGTAACTATGACAGCGGCAACGTTCTTAACCTTTGTTGCATTAGGGGCAACCCTCAATCCCATTTTTTCGAGCATGTTTGCAAGTGATTGAGTAGTAAAGATTGTATTTGCCTTATCCCCCGTTCCCTGCAAGCCTATTACAAGCCCATAACCTACGAGTTGGTTTCCCCTTACCCCGTTTATATAGCATAGCTCCTTTATCCTCGCAGCCTCACCATGTTGTGCAAAGGACAGAGAAAAAAGAACAGAGAAAATCAAAATGATACAAAATAATTTAGAATTTTTATAACATATGTTTTTCATCTTCGTCCCCAATATTTCCAGAACATAAACCTTCCCAATCGCCAAAATCTAAATCCTTCAGCTATACACATCCTATTCCTTCAAAACGGCCATACGAGATCGAATATTCTGGCAAGCCACCCCGGTGCCTGTTTTTCACCTATGACACCAATGCCTGTCAGGATGACCTTTGCATCAGCCACCTGTGTTGAAAATACAGAATTATCAGCAGCGATATCTTTCGGCCTTACGACACCCTGTAGCAACATCTCTTTTCTTTCGTTATTTAACGTAATCTCCCTCTTGCCTTCCACTGCCAGGTTACCGTTCGGCATGACCTCTACCACCTTTGCGGACAGCGTTGCAATGATTGAGCCATCCCTAACCGTCTCGCCCTCACCCTTGAAATCGTTTTTCACCGTTGCCTTAAGCATACTCGATGGATTAATGCTCGATGGATAATTGTTTGTTTCAAGACCAAAAAAGTTTGGAACACCAAGGGATACATCAGCGCCTGTCCTTTTTAAATCTGTGGTTGCCTTTTCATTCGATTTTGTCGCCTCTGCAATCTTCACCGTTATAATATCGCCCACCTTTGCTGCCCTACCGTCAGAAAAGAAATTATTCGTATTCCTCTCTCCTGGCCATAGGGTTCCGGTGTTGTTTTGCCTTTTTGGCGGCTGATATGCTACCTGCTTGAAGGTACTGTCTATATTGAAAGGTTCATTTCTAATGCGGCTTGTATATTCAGTTGTATTGCATCCACACAGAAATGCGAAAAACATCGTTCCCGCTATTAGTACAATCTTTTTTTGTTCGTTCGTTCTGGCTGACATAGCCTTCCTCCATTCACTACATATCGACAGTTACAACACCGCTGCCGACGACCTTTCCGAGAATCTCCTTGTTGGAACTTACATTCTTAACCCTTATAACATCCCCGATCTTTCCTTTCTCGATCGCCCTTCCTTTTGTTTTTACCATGATTCTGTTGTTTTGAGCTAAGATACTTACAATCTCGTTTGTTTTTACGACATAACGGTCTTCTATCATGTCGTTTTTAACTACCGTGCCAGCATTGATATCCTTTTTGACTGTCTTTCCAATAATTTCTTCTATATCCAACGGGTATCTTCCTTTATTTTCATTCAGCAGTATTTCCTTTTTAATTATGTCTCCAGCATTAATTACATCGCCCCTTTTCAGATTCTGTTTCAAAACATAGATATGTTTTTTAACAAACACCTTGAACGACACATGGACGTTCTTTCTGAAACCCTGTTTTGTTGTGACCTCCATCGTACAAATACCGTCTCCGTTCGCATCGGGTATTTTCGTAAAGTTGATATGATTTACACTTGCGTTTTCCTTTAAAATAGACGGATAACTGTTGAATTTAACCTGAATGCCTTCTCTATCCTCATAAAACTGTTTTATAAAGTTAATCAGTTGCACCTCTACCGTGGATTGTCTTGCAGCGTAAGAGACAGAAGGCAGAAGGCAGAAGACAGAAGACAGAAGACAGATAAAAACCCAGAGCAAAAGCCCGTTGAGCCTCCCCTTCTCACGACAGAAGTCGTTATTTACTGT
>MWEV01000228.1 GCA_002071245.1 Deltaproteobacteria bacterium ADurb.Bin026 | reverse complement strand
TTTAAAACCGTCAGGATAGATTACCTTTGCCGTTGCAAATTCCTTGTGTGGTCTTACCTTTGCCTTGAACATCTCTGATAAGTGCTCGGCAAATCTTATACTGTCACCTTCTATAACAATATCAATATCGTAATTATCGTTGCGTAGTAAGAGGTCTCTGACAAAACCACCGACAAGGTAAGCATGATACCCCATTTTATCGGCAAGATTTCCGATATCGACGAGCTTTTTGAGTGTCTCCCTGCTTATCCTCTCCTGCATGAGTTTTTTTACATTCTTGCGTTTTTCGTACATGTCGTGAAATTCAAGCTTATTGAGGACTGATTTTGTGATTTCGTCCTCCAATATCCTTAGAAGGTCAGTTCTCGTAATTGCACCAATAAGCTTGCCGTCTTTTGTGACCGGCAAAAATCTCTGGTTGTTGCCAATTAGAAATTCCTTTACCTTTTCTATCGAGTCGTCAGGTCTTACCGTTGCAGACTCAGTAAACATGTATTCTCTAACAGGTATATTTTCAAGTTTATGGAATGCCGCCTTTTCGACTATCTGTTTCGAAATAATGCCCACAACCTTTTCATTTGAAACAACAGGCAACGCATTTATGTTATATTTGACCATGATGCTCTTTGCCTCGGAAATTGGGCATTCTGCATCGACTGATTTTACAGGAAAAAACATGATGTCCTTTGCCTTCCACAGAGGCTTTATGTTGTGCCTCAGGATCCTGACAAGTTTATCCTTTGCCTCTATGATTGTCATGTCTTTAACTGTAGAAGACGCAGCCTCCTTATGACCTCCTCCTCCGAATAGAGAGAGTATGTATCCGGCATCGACTTCGGGTATTCTGCTTCTTGCGATGATATATAACCTGTCTTCCATTCTGAAGAGGGCAAAGACCACGTTTATGTTTTCCATATCCCTGAATTTATGTACTACTATGGCAAGGTCACCCACGTAATTTTCTGTTGAACCTTCAGTTATTACAATGTTTATGCCGTTTATATTATAGATTGAGGCATTGTTTATAAGGTCGTTGAGGAGAAATACCTGTTCTGGCGTCAACTCTTTCACGAGCATATCTGAAACGATATTAACGTTTGCACCGTTCTCAAGCAAAAAAGACGCTGCTGCGAAATCCTCCGTTGTAGTAGAAGGAAAAAGAAAACTCCCTGTTTCTTCATATATACCGAGCATAATTACTGTTGCCTCTTCCGGCGATAATACAATACCTTTTTCTTTTAATATGGAAACAAGAATCGATACAGTAGCGCCTGTGTTCCTAATGCATTCAACGTCTCCACTGATATCGTCATCTGTTGACGGGTGATGGTCATATATGTGGATTTTGGCTTTTTTTGCCTCTATTACCCTTGCAAATTCGCCGATCCTTTTTTTTTGTCTTGTATCAACGAGGATGAGTGTATTGATCTTGTCATAATCGATGTTTTTAGTCTTTTGGATATCAAATATGTATAGTGTTGAATGAATGAGAAATTCCCTCAAGGTCTTTTCCTGTGAACCTGGAAATGCAAGGATCGCATCGGGATACAATTTTTTAGCTGCAACCATTGAGGACAAAGAGTCAAAATCGGCATTGATATGGGAGGTGATGACTTTCATAAGCAATATTATTAGTTATTGGTAATGATTATGCAAGAAGGAAATTTGATAAAAGAAAATCAATAATCGTATTGGCAATACATAAGACGCACCATGTTATGTCTTCCTGCTTAACATATAATTCGTTAGCGTAAGTAATGCCTCTTTATATTGTGAAGCCCTGAAGTCTTTAAGGTAGTCCTTTGCTGCCTGTGTGTACTGTCTTGTCTTGTCAGCCGTGTATTCTATGCCGCCGTATTTTAAAATTATACTTCTAATCCTTTCGAAGTCCTTATCTGTGACGTTTGGCTTGCCGAGCACCTTCTCAATGGATGACTTTTCCTTTTTGTTCGATGATTTGATTGCATGGATAAGTGGAAGTGTCACCTTACCCTCTTTGATGTCTGTGCCTACACGTTTTCCAAGCACGTTGTCATATGAAATATAATCAAGTATATCGTCTTGTAATTGAAAGGCGATACCGAGACTGTGACCGAATGCCTTTAAAGAATTTCTTTTTTTGTTTCTCACATTTCCCAGTATGGCGCCTATCTCGCAGGCTACTGAAAACAAAACAGCCGTCTTGTTCCCTATGATCTCAAAATAGTCGTCTTCGGTTGTCTCCAAATCCGATGTCTTAACTAATTCGATTATTTCGCCTTCAGAAAGGGATTTTGTTGTTTTTGCCATTACGCTGAAGATTTCACTGTTGCCTTCATCTGCAAGCAGCTCCATAGATTTTGCATATAAAAAATCACCTACGAGCACGCTTGCCTCGTTTCCCCATATCGTGTTTGCTGTAGATGTCCCCCTTCTTGTCTGGGCGTTGTCAACAACATCATCGTGGAGCAGGGTGGCTGTATGGATAAATTCTACTATTGCAGCATAAGGTATAAATCTATCCTCTTTGTGACCACAAAGCTTTGCGCTGAGTATCACAAGGATGGGACGCACCCTTTTGCCGCCTGATTTGATGATATGGTTTACAATCTCTTTTATGAAACCGACCTTTGTTGTTACGAGTTTGTCGATAGATGCTTCAAGCTTTTTCAAATCAGGCTCAATCAATTTTAAAACATCTTCCATATTCAGTCCTTGAACGAATAATAGGTTTGTAATTCATCAGTGTAATTATCATTATCATAAATGTAAAGAGGTTTTTCAACTTTAATCTCAATGCCGCCTTCCTTTATAAATTCTGCAAGAAAAAGATTGGCAGGCCTCTCCATGCTCGGATGTACAAACCTTATTCTCTTTGGCTCAAGTCTGTATGCCTTTGAAGTGTAAATCAGTTCACCGAGCCTTTTTGAAGGATATATCGTATAAAAACGACCTTTTTTAAACAACAATGTTGAGGCGATCGACACGAGGGTTGAAAGTTCGAGTTGCGATTCATATCTTGCCATTACCCTTGAGGTTTGATTGCTTTTTCTTCCCGTATGTCTTTTTGTATAGGGAGGGTTTGCTACAACTACATGAAATGGAGTCTTTTTCAGTTCCTTTTCCATATATTTAATATCGCCGTGTATGAATTTTACATTCGGTGCATGATTTAACAGTATATTTTTCTGGGAAACACCGAATAGTTCCTCCTGGATCTCTATGCCGAGCATATCATTGCCGTAACCCTTTTTTGACATGTAGATTGGTATGATACCACAACCGGAGCCGATATCCAATAACCTGTCCTTTTTTTTCAGAACAACAAAATTCGAGAGTATTATCGAATCGATAGAAAATCTATAACCCCACCTCTTCTGAATCAGTTTTAGATCTTCATTGCAAATAATATCGAGTGTTTCGTCATCGGCAATGTTGATATCAGTAATTAGTTGCTGGTTGATGGTGTTTTGTTGTTCGATGATTGTTAATGTTTGTTGGCTGTTGGTTTGTCTAATCACAAATCAGGATATTTTTCAGGCATATTTATAAAATACCAAACCCGTTAGTATCTTAGGATAAAAGAATGTTGATTTTGGAGGCATGAAGAGGTTGTTGTCAGCGATATTTTTGACTTCCTGAACGGTTGTTGGTGGCAGAAACATTGCCAGATCGAGACTACCCTTCTTTAATGCATCTACAGATTCGCTATAGTCCTGTGTGAAAGAGATCTCTTCATCCGATATGTTGAGTATGTCCTTGATCACACCTTTGTGTATAACATTTACCTTTAATGTTTTTAAAACATCATGAAGGTTGTTGTCCATCGGTATGGGATTTTTTTGAGTAAACTCATAAATATTACCTGGTTTATCCTTTGAACAAAAGGCAAAGGCGAGTTTTTCGGATTCTGAAACGTATTTCATAACCCTTTTGATTGAGTTGTCATCGGTTAGTTCGTGTTTTACAATGACCCCGTAATTATCTAATGCACGAAAAATATCCTCAATATTCTTTACTCCATTAAATTTTATGATTCTATGGTACGGAAGAATCACTATGCCGCTCGAATACATGTTTGTCAAATAAAGAGGAACGAAAGATATGCCAAGTTTATATGAAACAGCAAGACGATGGTGACCATCAGCAATATAGATATATCTTTGGTCCATCAATGCAGTGAGTTTGCTAATTTCGCCTTTGTCATTCATTCTATAAAAGCGGTTACGAATGGCCTGTTCATCCATAAAGTCATAGATATTATCTTTTTTGGAGCTTATAAGTAGATCTTCTATTTCGTTATTTTTATCTTCATACAAACCGAATATAAGACTTGTATATGTTTTTAATGTTGCAATAAGCCTTTCCCTGTCTTCTTTAGCCTTTTTTCTCGTCTCCTCGTGCGTAAGAATCCTTTTGGTATCAAGTTTGTTGAGGGCAATGAAACCCCTTCTTAGAAATATGGCGCCTCCAAAATCAAACTCCTGCTCCATTATGTATATGGTATCTTCGTTGTCCTGCTTGAGAATGCCTACTTGGAGCCATGTATCCATCGTTTGTTTGGCGACATTGTATTTATCCATTGAAGGAATGGATTGCGGTAGTTCGAGCCTTATTGCATTAAAATCATTCCTTTTGTAATATGACCTGACATCAGAGATAACATCATACGGGGGACAAACACACGATGCTATATCTCCAATCTTTTCTTTATTGTAAACGATTCCCTTGAATGGTTTGGTATATTGTTCTGGCATGACAATTTTGTTAACATATGAAAGGGACAAAGTCAAAAGGTTTTAAAGACGTTGAATCGTTTTGATAATTGATAATGAATGTCTTGACATGGAATCGCCAATTATGTTTTAAATTATCACTGTGCCGAGGTAGCTCAGTCGGTAGAGCAGGGGACTGAAAATCCCCGTGTCGGCGGTTCAATTCCGTCCCTCGGCACTTTAAATTTCAGCAGTTACAGCGATTGGCTTTAACTGCTTTTTTTGTTTAGTGGCAATTCTTTTCGGTATGATGCCCTCTGCCATCAGTAATGTATTAATGATTTTGCAAAATCATTGTTAAAGGT
>MWEV01000227.1 GCA_002071245.1 Deltaproteobacteria bacterium ADurb.Bin026 | reverse complement strand
CATTACCTCCTATTCCTTTTTATGTGGTTTTAAAACATCCGTTGCAAGGTAGATGTTGTTCCGGCCATATTGTGTTATAAATCGTGCGAGCTCACCTAGCTTTTTTCCTTCTCTGTATGTGTTAAGCTTGATGAGCATAGGTAGGTTTACGCCTGTTACCACCTCAACCTTTCCCTCCTCGAGAAACGAGAGGCTGATATTTGAAGGTGTACCGCCGAACATATCCGTAAGGATCATCACGCCGTCCCCGCAATCGGCCTTATTCAACGCCTCATTGATTTTATCTTTTATTTTATCAATATCTTCATCGGGGGAAATACCAATAGATTCGAACTGCTCTTGTTTGCCCACTATCAACTCTGTTGCTGCGACCATCTCTTTCGCCAGATTGAAATGGGCTATAACAACCAATCCTACCATTGATGTCCTCCATTTAAATCAAATTATGTAAAAAAATTCAACATGATGTTTAGCCAGCCCTCGAAATATCTCTTCTTTTTTGCAATCAATAGCCTCTTAGCTTCATGTCATTTCTCAATATCTCTGTGAATCGTGTTCACATTATACCCCATCATTGAAAATTGTTCTGCCAGTCTTGAGACAACAAAGACGGACCTGTGCTTGCCTCCCGTACAGCCGAAGCATATGGTAAGGTAACTTTTCCCCTCCTTTTCGTACAGCGGAATAAGATATAACAAAAAATCCAAAAGCAAAAGAAAATATTTATTGAAAACATCGTCTGATGTGATGTATTCAGCCACTTCCTTTGAAAGACCTGTCTTATATTTAAGGCCTTCATGAAAATAAGGATTTGGTAAAAACCTAACATCCAGCGCAATATCCGCCTCAAGAGGTATGCCGTATGAATAACCAAAAGAGATCAGATTGATCTTCATTTTTTGTTCGTCATGAGAGTATGTGTTTAACACGAAACGCCTCAGCTCATGAATTGTAAAATTTGTTGTGTCGATTATTCTATCTGAAATCTCCTTTATCCACCCAACAAGTTCCCTCTCTTTGATGATCGCATCTTTGACGTTCGGCTCATCAAAAAGCGGATGAAGCCTCCTTGTTTCTTTGAACCTCCTTATAAGTGCCTCATCTGAACTCTCAAGAAAAATAAGCTCCGCACCGAACCTCTCTTTAATCCTTTTTAAGATGTTTTTGCCGATATCAAAAAACTCCTTCTCCCTGATATCCACCACGAGGGCACATTTATCTATTTTATTACCCACAAGCCTTGACAGCTCGCCAAACCTTTGAAGCAAAACGAGAGGAAAATGGTCAACACAAAAATATCCTGCGTCTTCAAGCGCCCTTATGAATGTTGTCTTTCCTGAGCCTGAAATGCCGCTAATTATTAGCAATTTCATTGTTTGTCTCCAGCTTTCATAGATCTTAGTAGCTTTTCTTCAAGCTCAACAGCAGTATTTGTGCCATATTTTTTAAGTATGTGATTCCTGCATGCAAGCTCGATTATTGTTGATGCGTTTCTGCCAGGACTAATGGGTATCCTGACGATTGGCAAATCGATGCCAAGTAGCCTGAATTTATCTTCATCCAACCCAAGCCTTTCATATTCAAGGTTATGATCCCAATCGATCAATTCTACAACAAGGTCTATCATCATCTTTTCCCTCAGGGCAGCGACCCCGAAGAGTCGACCTATGTTAACGATACCAACGCCCCTGATTTCTATGAGGTCTTTAATCATATCGGGTGATTCGCCATAAATGTCTATTGCGCCCATTTTTTTTACGAACACAACGTCATCAACTACCAGTCTGTGCCCTCGCATAATGAGTTCAAGTGCGTTTTCGCTTTTACCTATGCCAGGTCTTCCGATAATCAGTGTTCCGATGCCGAGTATGTCCATCAACACCCCGTGAACAGTTGTGGATGGGGCGAGTTTTTCTTCAAGGTATCTTGTAACCCTTTCAATAAAAACAGATGTTATCAGTTTCGTCCTGAGTAAGGGTATGTTCTTTCTTTCGGTTTCTTCAAGCAAGCGTTCCGGTGCTTTCAGATTACGCGTTATAACGAAACAGACCACATCGTTCTTGCAAAGTTCGCCTATTATTGTTGTGATCTTGGCTTCATCCAAGGATTTTAGATAAGATATCTCGGTATTGCCAAGAATTTGCATTCGATGAGGGTGAAGATAGACCATGTGGCCTGTGACAACCAGACCGAGCTTTTGAATCCTTGGATTATAAATCTTTCTTAATAGACCTTTTTGCCCAGAAACTATACATAGCTCCAAATTATGAGTTCTATCATCTATTAGTTCCTGAACAGTTACGCCCTTCATTACAGACCTAATCTATATGTCGACAAACATACATATATTTCTGATGTCATTTTGCTATTCTCAAAATAGCGCATCAAATCTTTGTATCCTCATCAATAATAAGCTTATAAATCTCTTTACTGTCTGTAAGTTCTAAAATTCTTTTTCGAAAAGAGGGATCCCTCAGGATTTTAGAAATTCTTGATAACACCTTGAGGTGTAAACTTACAGAATCATACGGGGCAAGCAACAAAAAAAAGATGTGGACAGGTTTACGGTCAACCGCATCAAAATCAACACCCTCCGCTGATCTTCCAAATGCACATAGAAAGCTGTTTATATCTTTTAATTTGCCATGGGGTATAGCGACTCCATCACCAATGCCTGTGCTGCCGAGCTTTTCCCTTTCAAGCACTGTATCAACAATCTTATCAATATCACCTATGAGTCCTGCCTTTTTGAGGTCTTCTGCGAGTTCATACAGAACATCTCTTTTTGTTTTACCTTTCAAATTATTATTGATACATGATTCCTTCAGTACATCGCTGATTCTCATAGTGTTTTTCCTGTGGTTTCGATAAGATTGAAACCCCCGTCCTTCCTTTTATAAACAACACAGACGTTGTCGCTCTCCCTGTCCCTGAATATCATGAAGCTATCTCCCGATGCCTCAAGCTGCATCACAGCCTCCTCAGGATCAATGGGCTTTGCATCTATCGTTCTAGAAACAATAATCTTGGATATCTTTTGTTCTTCAGCGATATTTGTTCGTTTTGGTTTTATTTCTCTGTATTTTTTAAGTTTATCCCTGTATTTCGTTAATCTTCTCTCAAGTTTATCAAGTATTTTGTCAATGGCGGCATACATGTCATCCATCACCTCATGGGCATTTATGACCACGCCGTTTATAGTAAACATTACATCAACTCTCTGTCTGTATTTCCTTTCAAGAGATAAAACAACATGTACGTCCAGAGGAACTTCAATGTATTTCTGGAGTTTTGAGATCTTTTCTTCGGCATATCTTTTTAAATTGTCATTTGGTTCGATATGTCTAAAGCTTATTGTGATATTCATAACGCCTCCAATGTAAAAATTAATACAGCCAGGCAAACCAGTCCAAACTTCAAGGTTAACAAATAAACCAATGTCTGTCAATTCAATTTAAGAGGTGTCCGCTCTCTCCCTTGAAGACTTTATATTTAATATATCCCTATACTTAGCCACCGTTCTCCTCGCAATCTTTATGTTGTGCTGCCCTTTCAATATGTTTACAATCTCGTCATCTGTCAGGGGTGAGCTCTTATCTTCTTTTTCAACAATCTCTGCTATTAGGTTGCGAACAACATTTGTGGACATTTGACCACCTTCAACATTATCGATTCCTGCTGGAAAAAAAAACTTCAACTCAAATATGCCATGCTGTGTGGACATATATTTGTTTGTAGTAATCCTGCTTACTGTTGATTCATGAACTTCTATGTCATTTGCAACATCCCTTAGTACGAGAGGCTTAAGGAACTTTATTCCATGTTCAAAAAAATCCTCCTGAAATTTGACAATACTTTTTGAAACAAGATAAAGGGTTTTTTGCCTTTGCTGAATGCTTTTTATGAACCACCCTGCCTGTTTGATCTTGTTTTTTATATAGCCCTTGGTTTCTTTGTCAATGTTCTTACCTAAATAAAGCTCCATATAATATCTGTTCATTTTGAGTTCAGGGATGTCATCATTGTTGAGATGTACTTCAAAACCATCCTCACCTTTAACTACATATACATCTGGAACCACATATGATGTGAAGTCTTCGCTGAAATTTCTGCCTGGTTTTGGATCGTATGTCTTTATCTTATCGATCGCTTCTTTGATTTTTTCTAAAGGATGGCCTGATTTTTTCGAAATCTCCTTTAAGTGCATGCCATCAAGCATATTGAAATATTTATCGAGGACCTCTTCGAGTATCGTATCCTTTTCTCCATTTGCTTCGTATTGTAGGTAAATACATTCTTTAAGGCTCCTTGCACCTACACCTGTAGGATCGAATCTTTGAATCTTTGAAAGTGCATTCTCCAATAGTTCTATTGAAAATCCCGATGTTTTTGCTATCTCAGGTATGGGGTACGCAAGGTATCCGTTGTCGTCGATATTTTCAATTATCCATTCTGCAGCGACACGTTCCCTGGGATCGAATATTGTGAGTCCCGCTTGCCATCTTAAATAGTCTCTTAAATTGGAGGATTTTTTTACGATATTCTCATAATCTGGATACTCACGGTCATCTTTTCCCACGAACTCTTCGGATGATGTATATCTATTAAGAAATTCCTCCATATCTATTTCTTCATGGGCATCACCCTGGGTATCTTCCTGGTTTTCACCTTTTTCCTGTTTCTCGTCCTTTTCTGTTATTTCGAGGATAGGGTTTTCTTTAAGCTCCTGCTCTATGGCCTCAGTTAATTCGAGTTGAGACATCTGCAAGAGTTTTATGGCCTGCTGAAGTTGCTGGGTCAAGACAGGCAGAAGCTTTTGTGTTTGCTTAAGCTCCAACATCAATATAAAATTCCTCTCCCAGGTAAATCTCTCTCACCATCTTGTCCTCTGCAACCTCTTCAGGGGTTCCTTCAAGAAGTACCTGACCGTTGTTGACTACATATGCCCGATCACAAATAGGCAAAGAGTCTCTCACGTTATGATCGGAAAGGAGGATACCTATGCCTGCCTTTTTCAATCTGTATACAATCTTTTTCAGGTCTGAAACCGATATAGGATCTATACCTGAAAAGGGTTCGTCGAGAAGCATAAATTTTGGAGAAATCATGAGCGCCCTTGCAATCTCCAGCCTTCTCCTCTCGCCTCCAGAGAGGGAGTCAGCATTGTTTTTTGCAAGGTGATCAAGTTTAAATGATTCGAGAAGTTCAAGCGTTTTATGCTCTACAAGCTCTTTTTCAACATTATTAAACTCAAGGATGGATTTAAGATTATCCTCAACAGTCATCTTCTTGAATATCGATGGCTCCTGCGGCAGATAGGTAATACCTTTTCTTGCCCTCATAAACATGGGTAAACCAGTAATATCTTCATCGTTTAGTAAAATCTTTCCGGAATCAGGTCTTATGAAGCCGATGATCATAAAAAATGTTGTTGTCTTGCCTGCGCCATTTGGACCGAACAATCCGATGATTTCACCTGTTTTCATATGTATCGAGATATCATTAACTACACTTCTCGCATTGTATGATTTTGTCAAGTGCCCTGCAAAAAGCGTTAATGTTCCAGGCATTATTTTTCAATCCTCGTTTTTGGTTTATTGATGAAGAATTTTCCGTTCGAAATGTTGTACATTATTGATTCTCCTTCCATCTCTACATTATTTTTCAATATTTTAGGTCCTTCTGTAAGTACAATCCTGTCATCTTTAAAATGATATACCGCCTTTTCGCTTTTAGCAATAGTGCCTTTTGAAATAAGCCTGACCTTGCCTGTTGCATCGACTTTATCAACCTCATTATTGCTTGAAAAGATAACCAGTTTGTCACAAAGCAGATTCATTTCTTCGCCCTTCATAACAACCCTTCCAGCAAGCACATAGGTGTTGTCTTTTAGAAGATAGAGAAAACTATCAGATTGAAAGCGATACCTGCCTTTTTCTGTTATAATATAACCCGTTATATCCTTTTCTATTCTTACTGTCTCTTTGTTTGTGTCAGCCGTCATACCGATGCCCATCAAGGTGAGTTTTACGCCTTTAATATCTACAGGCGCAGTTGTTGAGGTGATGCCATTCCTAAAATCAAAGACCATGAACCTGGTTTTAAGGGTATAGCTGTTTTTATAAACAATATCGACATATTCGACAGAACCTTTTTCTGCCTCAGTATCCATCGAACCGACAGTACCTTTGAATAAGACCGCAATATCAGGTTTGGGTTTATATATTCCCTCTATATCCTCCATCTCCACGATAGGTTTATCAATAAATTTGCGTGCAACCCTCGATTTAATCTCCCAATCAACAATCCCCTTTTTTTCTCCAGAATATCTTACATCTTTAAAGACGATAGCCTGACGTTGATCATCTATATATGGGGCATTTAATTTGAAAGGTTTTTTAAAAAAGAAAAAATATAGGGCAAACAAAAGGCATAGAGCTACAAAACCAAGTGCTGCATATACTATAATGTTTCGATCTTTCATCTATCTCCATAATTATACCCGAAATTGCAAGGTTAAAAAATGAACCTTCCAAAAATATTTTTTCATACTATCTTTGCTCTCAGAAGGTCATGGATGTGGATAACGCCTATCGGTTGTTTATCTCCTTCTTTTTCCATTACGAAAAGTGAGGTTATTGAATGATCTTCCATTTTTTTTAATGCGAATACTGCAAGGGCACGTTTTTGAATGGTTTTAGGGTTGCGCGTCATCACATCTGAAGCAGATTTTTCAAGTATATTATCATATCTCTCGATAGCCCTTCTTAAATCTCCGTCTGTTATTATACCCTCCAATTCACCTTTGTCGTTAAGAACAGATGTTACACCAAGTCTTTTGGATGTTATCTCGTATATGACATGTTTCAT
>MWEV01000226.1 GCA_002071245.1 Deltaproteobacteria bacterium ADurb.Bin026 | reverse complement strand
TTTGTTGTCTTAATACTCTCATGGCTGAAAAGCGAATTTGCCATATTCATGAACATCGCTTCTCTATGACTTTTTTTTCTATTTAGCTTACTCAATGTTTTCTGATGCCTCATTATTGACCTCTGCCCTATATATGATCTTTTCTTTTAATCGCCATTTTATCCAAATCATCTCTTGAAGGAAAATTCTCTAATGTCATGCCGAGTTTTAAATTCATACATGACAGGATATCCTTAATCTCATTAAGTGATTTTCTACCAAAGTTTTTAGTGGTGAGAATTTCCTGTTCTGACTTCCGAACAAGCTCTCCGATATACTTTATATCAGCATTCTTCAGGCAATTGGCGCTTCTGACAGAAAGTTCAAGTTCATCAACGCCTCTATAAAGATTTTCATTGAAGTCCTGCCTGTCGGCAAATTTGTCCTCTACGCTTTCGCTTTCTTCGACATCCTCGAAATTAATAAAAATACGCATTTGTTCTTTGATAATCTTTGCTGCAAATGAAAGGGCATCGAGCGGATCAACGCTTCCGTTTGTCCATACCTCCATTGTCAGTTTATCATAATCTGTTCTTGATTCCACCCTCGCCGGTGTCACGTTATAAGTAACCTTTTTGATTGGAGAAAACGTTGAATCTATGGGTATCGTTCCTATCGGGGCATTCTCGTCATAGTTCTGCTCCGCAGAAACATATCCACGTCCGACTTTTGCCTTCATCTCGATATATAAACGTGCATCATCACCCAACGTTGCAATATGGTGTTCAGGATTAATAATATCAATGCTGCCATCACTTATAATATCCCCAGCCTTGATTGTCTGTTTTCCTGAAACATCTATCTTCAACGTTTTAGTCTTATCATCACTTATCCTTAAAACAACCTTTTTAAGATTTAATATGATCTCTATTACGTCTTCTTTAACGCCTCTGACTGTAGAAAATTCATGGTCAACCCCATCAATCCATACAGACGTTATGGCGCCTCCCATAATTGATGAGAGAAGAATTCTCCTTAGTGAATTACCAATGGTAACCCCATAACCACGCTCAAAAGGTTCAGAGTAAAATTTTACATAGTTAGGTTCTTTCCTCTCTATCTCAATTTTCGCCGGACTTATGAGTTCCTGCCAGTTCTTTTCAAACATAATTTATGTACCCTCCTTAGGGGCAGTAAAGAAAACTATCTCGAATAATATTCTACAACAAGCTGTTCTTTTATGGGCATTGTAATGTCATCTCTTGTGGGCAAAAGCTTCACCAGACCTTTAACATTATCCTTATCGATTTCAAGCCAAGATGGCACACCTCTTCTAACAACCGATTCAAGGGCATTTTGAACGCTCTGCAAGTCTTTTTCCTTTATAGAAATCTCATCCCCTTCCCTGACAAGATATGAAGGTATATTAACATTTTTTCCGTTCACCAACACATGCTTGTGCGATACAAGTTGTCTCGCTTCCTTTCTCGATGTAGCAAACCCTAACCTGTATACCATATTGTCAAGACGTCTCTCCAGAAGAATGATGAGATTCGTACCTATTATCCCCTTTTTTCTTGATGCAATCGTGAAAAAACGTTTGAACTGCTTTTCACCAAGTCCATAAATCTTTCTCATTTTTTGTTTTTCTCTCAATCGGATACCGTATTCAAGGGTTTTACCTTTCGTATCAGCATGCACACCAGGTGGAGAATTCCTCTTTTCTATAGCGCATTTTTCAGTATAACACCTCTCCCCTTTAAGGAAAAGTTTTGTTAGCTCTCTTCTGCACAATCTACATGATGGTCCAATATATCGTGACAATGTCTCCCTCCTTACACTCTTCTTCTTTTAGGCGGCCTGCATCCATTATGCGGTATTGGGGTAACATCCCTAATAAGATGAATCTTCAATCCTGCACTTTGTAATGCCCTCAATGCTGCCTCTCTGCCTGCGCCAGGGCCTTTTATAAAGACATCCACGGTTTTCATACCATTCTCCATCGCCTTTTTTGCAGCGTTTTCAGCCGCAATTTGAGCAGCAAAAGGCGTACTCTTTCTCGAACCCTTAAAACCTGCAACCCCACCGCTTGACCATGCAACCACGTTGCCTTGAGGATCTGTGATCGAAATAATGGTATTATTGAAACTCGACTGTATGAAAGCAGAACCAATCGGGATATTTTTTTTAATCTTTTTCTTTGTACTTTTTTTGGTTTTTGCCATTTATTTACCTCACTTCTTCTTTTTCATTGATGTTTTTCTTGGTCCCTTACGTGTTCTTGCATTGGTTCTTGTTCTCTGCCCTCTAACAGGCAACCCACGTCTATGCCTCAAACCCCTGTAACAGCCGATATCCATGAGGCGTTTTATGCTTATGCTGACTTCTTTTCTTAAATCGCCCTCAACTTTATAGTTTCTCTCAAGAATATCCCTAACCTTAGCAATCTCTTCATCTGTAAGGGCATGAGTCCTTTTGTTGGGGTCTATGCCCGCCTCAGTAACAATTCTATTAGACAGCACTCTCCCTATGCCATATATGTAAGTCAGGGCAATCTCAATTCTCTTATCT
>MWEV01000225.1 GCA_002071245.1 Deltaproteobacteria bacterium ADurb.Bin026 | reverse complement strand
ATATCTATATCTATGCAGTGCGGACATTTCAAAGATAAATACCCAATACCCATAAAAAACTTTTTTTTCAACTAATCCTTCATGCCCTTGACAATGAATATCGGTATCGGTTATTCTAATAAAAAGGGCCCATAGCTCAGTTGGAAGAGCCACCGGCTCATAACCGGTAGGCCCCTGGTTCGAACCCAGGTGGGCCCAAAAATATTATTCATGAAAACATTGGAAATAAAATATCATTAAGTTTGGGGGTGTGCCAAAGGTACACCCCCTTTTTTTTGGAGGGATAAAATTGGAGCAGGAACTTAAAAAGGTTTATGAAGCCCAAAAATTAGACACACAAATATTTGAAAAAGAGAAGAGATTGATTTCAGCTCCAAAGATGATAGCCGCGATGGAACAGGAGATCGAGACATTAAAAAACAATATATCCAAAGAAAAAGAGGTTATTGATGAACTTGAAAAGGAAAGAAGAAAAAAGGAAAAAGAACTTGAAACAGATAAAGACAAGATA
Organism: Deltaproteobacteria bacterium ADurb.Bin026; assembly: GCA_002071245.1. Taxonomy (GTDB): domain Bacteria; phylum Desulfobacterota; class Syntrophorhabdia; order Syntrophorhabdales; family Syntrophorhabdaceae; genus MWEV01. The sequence goes on along the minus strand of MWEV01000225.1, from coordinate 5,072 downwards.
AAAAAATACGAATCTAAACTATACGAAGTTAAGACAAACAAAGAATATCAAGCCTTACTTAAAGAGATAGAGACTGTAAAATCAACAAATGACAACATAGAAGAAGACATTCTAATCTTGATGGAAAAAATAGAAGAACTAAAGAGCGATTTTACAAATTTATCAGCTCAACTAAAGAAAAAAGAAAAAGAATTTGATCAGAATAGAGATAAACTCTTGAAAGAAGTCGACACAATAGATAAGGATGTAAAAAAACTTAAAGAAGAAAGAGATAATCTTCTAAGCGATGTAAATAGTAATTTGAGGACAACCTATACCACATTAATAGAAAAAAGAGGTGGCACCGCAGTTGTAAACCTCAAAAATGGCGTTTGTCTCGGTTGCTTTATGAATATCCCGCCACAGCTTTTCATTGAGGCAACAAAAAACATACAACTGATATTATGCCCAAGCTGCAACAGAATCTTTTTCTTTCAGGAAGACCCAGAATAACGATAGATGGAATGGCATATATACATCGATGGAGCATCTTCTGGCAACCCAGGAGAGGCTGGGGCAGGTATCGTTATCAAAGATGAAGAAAACAAGATAATGGCTGAGAGTATCTACATTGGACATATGACAAACAACATGGCTGAGTACACTGCGCTCCTGCTTGCATTGCAAAAGGCAGAGGCATTGTCTGTAGATGATGTTTATATTTATACAGATTCACAACTCGTTGCTTACCAGATACAGGGTAAATACAAAATAAAAAATCTCCAACTGAAAAAATATGTCGAAAAGGCAAAAAATATTATTAAACATTTTAGGTATTTTGACATAAAATATATACCGAGAACAGAAAACAAATTAGCAGATATGTATGCAAAAAAGGCAATTAAAAACAAGGGTAGACGTGTAACCGCCCCTGTGAGAGGGGAGGAAAGTCCGGGCATCAAAGGGCAGGATGGTCCATAACAAGGACTGGGAGTGATCCTAAGGAAAGTGCAACAGAAAATATACCGTCCTGTGAAAGCGGGATAAGGGTGAAAAGGCGAGGTAAGAGCTCACCAGCCCCGTGGCGACACGGGGGCTTTGCAAACCCCATCCGATGCAAGGCCAAAAAGGGGGCTGCCTTTTGTGGCAGCGAGGATTGCCCATCCTTTAACCCGGGTAGGCCGCAAGAGATTCAGGGCAATCTGAATCCTAGAGAAATGGTTACAATCCCTTCACAGATAGGGAACAGAACCCGGCTTATAGTCTACCCTTTTTTATATAGATAGACTGGATAGATACCAAAATCTGATGAAAATATTACTACCAACTGTATGCATAATGTGTGCATTGTTATTTCTGTGTAATCTCGGTGCAAGAGACTTCTGGGCACCAGACGAGGGTGATTTTGCAGAGATCGTAACCGAACTGAAAGATAACCACATTGTACCCCATCTTAATGGAACACCATATGGAGAAAAACCTCCATTGTTTTACTATATTACCTACCTCTCCAAAAATGCCCTGTTCTTCTTTAAAGACGAAGTATCAATGCGTTTCTCAACAGCCGTTTTTGCTATTGTTGGAATCGTTTTTTTTCTAATCACTATACACAGGTTTTTTGGCATTAACATAGCTACCTTGTCGTCTTTTATCCTGATGAGTACACCACTTTACTACTGGCAGGCAAGATATCTTCAGGTTGACATGATCTTTTCGGTTTTCATATCTTGTAGCCTGTTGTCCTTTTTTTGGTTTTATAATACAGACAAGAAACGTTATTTTTTCATCTTCGTTTTGCTTATGGCATTTGGCTTTATGACCAAAGGGCCACTTTCTGTAATCCTCATACTACCCATTATAATATTATTTTTGATAATAGAAAGGAATTACAGGGTAATAAGCCTTAGGGACTTTTTTTTTGGGATAGCAATCTTTATTGTTGTAATTCTACCATGGTACTTTGCGGTGTACTATATGGAAAGATTTCCATATCTTTATGAGAACATCATAAGGCAAAACCTCGTAAGATTCTTTGACGCATGGAGCCATAAAAGACCCATATACTATTACTTTACAACACTGCCTCTGGACTATTTTCCGTGGAGTGTTTTCATACCATTTGGTATCTATATGGGGGTTAAACGCATCAAAGAAGACCGGAAAACAGGTTTTTTCATATTATGGTTATTGTGGATGTTTGTCTTCTTTTCCCTATCGTCAGGCAAGATAAGCAAATATATGCTGCCCGTACTCCCCCCTATAGCCATTTTAACATCTTTAGCGTTTTTAAAGCCCGAACATAGGTATAACTCACTTATGTTTTTGGGGCTTTCAATATTATTTTTTTCTTCCGGCGCATTTCTCTGCTTATTCAAAACCAACATATACCCTGAGTTTACCGTAGAACGAATAATCATTGGAACTGTTCTGATAACACTATCTGTTTTGATCTGTATTTTTTTGAAATTGAACAGAAAATCTTATGTTTTTCCAGTTATCATATGTGCAATCGTCACAATTTTTACAATCTCAAATATTTCTATATATAAAAAATTAAATGCATACAAATCACCCAGGGTACTTGCCGATATGGTAAAACCCCTGATAAGAGACGGCACCCCTTGGGTCTATTATGGCAGCATGAGAGGTGTGTATGTCTATTACATTGGAAAACATGCCATACATATAGATGAACACAACACCGTTGAACTGAAAAAGTTGGTAAATATGGAAAAATTCTATATACTCTCAAGAAAAAGGGATCATAAGGAATTATCAGACACCCTTGTAAATGTTAAAACAATTTTTGAAAAGAAAATCGGAGAAACCCCGATGGTCTTTTTATTATACGAAAAAGATATTTAAGGTGCTTGCGCCCTGTGGATAAAAAACAACTTTTAATCATACATTTAATCATAGTTCTCAGTTTTTCATATATCCTGTTTTTTTATGGCATTGGAGATTACGCATTAAAAGAACCCGACGAGGGAAGATATGCGGAAATTCCAAGAGAAATGTTAGAGCTGAATAACTATATCGTTCCGCATCTAAACCATGTAAGATATTTTGAAAAACCACCCCTTTTTTACTGGGCAGTAGCTGCATCGTATAAGCTTTTCGGAATCAACGAGTGGTCATTCAGGTTTGTTAACGCACTATCTGCATTTTTGTGCACCCTTGTCCTTTATTTCACATCAAGACGCTGGTTCAACGAACGAACCGCTATCCTTTCAGCAACAATACTCGCCTTTTCTTTTGGGTTTTTTTCTATGGCACGCATTGTTACAACTGACATGTTCTTTACATTGTGGCTTTTTGCCTCACTTTTATGTTTTTTAGGATTTTATAAGGAAAGAAAAGCCTTTTTTATTTACCTTTTCTATGTTTTTCTCGCTTTAGCCACTCTTACCAAAGGCATCGTCGCAATTATTCTGTTTTTTATAACTATCTTCATCTTTTTAATAATTGAAAAAAGATTAGCCTTCCTGAAAGAGATTCGGATAACAAAAGGCGTGGTTATATTTGGTATAGTAGTCCTGCCTTGGTTTACAACGATATCTATAAAGGAAAGTGAGTTTTTCTATTTTTTTGTTATCGATCAGCATTTCTTGCGATTTTTGACTTCAAAACACAAGCGCACCGGCTCTTTGTTTTATTTTTTCCCCGTTCTTTTAGGGGGTATGTTCCCTTGGTCAATATTCATACCGCGAAGCATAATAGCCCTATGGAAGAAAAGCGAAATAAGGCTCTTAATTGTATGGAGTGGCATTGTCTTTTTATTTTTCAGCATCTCCAAATCCAAGCTCCCTCCATATATACTGCCCATATTCCCCGCTTTGGCAATGGTTCTTGGCTGTTTTTTCGACAATATCTGGGGTCGCATTATTCAAAAAAAGCTCGAAATTTTTATCTATGCATTTATCTTTTTGGTTTTTTCACTAACACCTTTGACCTACTGGCACAACGCTTCAATAGAAATATTGTCACAGATTTCAAAAGAATCTATCGATGTTTTTCAAAATTTAAAGACCTTTGTTTTTTGCATCTCGCTGTTGTCCATCATGTTTACTTGTTTCTTTTTATTTCGCAAGTCTATTTATTACAACTCTGTTTTTTATTTATTTGCATTTTTCTCATTAATCTTTGTATCTTTGCTTCTGACTACCAATATCAAAACAATCGATTCTCTCAATACAACAAAAGGGCTTGCCAAAACTATAAATAATGATATCCGATCCGACGATTTGCTCATCAACTATGGGACATACGATCAAACACTCAGATTTTACACAGCCAGGCCTATTATCATTGCCGCCTACAAGGGCGAACTCGAGATGGGCTCAAAATACAATGATGCAAAAGGTATATTTATCGACGAACAAGAGTTTTTGAAATTATTAAAATCAGAAAAAAGGGTGTTTACAGTCCTAAAAACAAAACGCTTGATGAGACTACACGAGGCCATACCTGATAACAAAATTATAATAATTGACTATCAGGGCGAGAGATGTTTGATTAAGAACCGTTAATATGTTAATATATTCACAATCCTAATACATTTAACATAATGAGGTTAAGATGGGCAACTTCTATGATAAACTCACTATAAGACAACTTACCAAAGATGATTTAGACGCTATTGTAGAGATAGACACAAAAATCCTTGGCGAAACAAGGAGGGATTACTGGTTTACCAAGATTGTAAAACAGGCAGAAACAAGACCACCAGATGCCTCTCTTGTATCAGAAATCGATGACAAGGTAATCGGATTTATTCTTGGCGAAGTGAGTGGTTGGACATTCAAGGTACCGAACAACATTGGGTGGATAGATACTATAGGCATAGACCCCGATTATCAGAACAGAGGTATTGCAAAGGTTCTCGCAAACGCAGTCATATCAAACCTGAAGCAGTACAACGTGGACACAATATATACCCTTGTAAACTGGAACGACTGGGATTTGCTTCAATTTTTTCATTCAATGGGGTTTTCGCGTGGCGACATGATAAACCTTGTATTAAAAATATAACTTCCTTTGAAAAATACATCTAATACATGCTTTTTCATTAAACATATTTAGATTGCAGGTTT
>MWEV01000224.1 GCA_002071245.1 Deltaproteobacteria bacterium ADurb.Bin026 | reverse complement strand
GCACCGGCTCCAGAGAAGGCTGCACCGGCTCCAGAGAAGGCTGCACCGGCTCCAGAGAAAAAGTAGTTTTTTATTATTGGGGTATGCCTGCATATGTAGGTATGCCCCATACGCATGAAAGGGGTGAAAAATGAAATCTAAATCTTTATTTTTAGTTTTAATGGTCTTTGTTTTAGGCATTACTTTGGGTGGTTGTGGTTGCTTTATGCAGCAAATGAAAGGCGAAACTGCTCCTCCGCCAGCGCCGCAGGCACAGGTGGTAGCACCAGAGGTAAAAAAGGAAATACCTGTTGCCCCAGCACCGGCCCCAGCACCGGCCCCAGCACCAATCGTTGCACTTAAAGATATTAACTTCGATTTTGACAAATACAACATAAGACCTGGTGATGCAGAGATTCTAAAGGCCAACTCGGCTTGGTTTAATGCAAATGCTGGGAAAAAGGTGAGAGTTGAAGGTCATTGTGACGAAAGAGGCACAGTGGAATACAACCTTGCACTTGGTCAGAAGAGAGCTGATGCCGCAAAGGCTTATTTGGTAAATCTTGGGGTTGACGGGAAGTTTATCGAGACGGTAAGCTATGGAAAGGAAAGACCTGTCGATCCAGGACACAATGAGGCAGCTTGGGCAAAGAACAGAAGGGCGCATTTCCTGGCACTTCCGTAATGTGATTGAGGATAAGGAGGGTACGAAAACTACCCTCCCTTTTATTAACAACACAAAACAGCTTGCAAATTATTTAACATTAGACGAACAACTCAAAAATGAGATTGATGCTGCATCTCGTCTTTATCCAATAAAAATATCTGAATATTATTTTAGTATAATGGATAGGGCTGACCCCCTTTGTCCGATTAGAAGGCAATCAATTCCCTCCGGTGAAGAGCTTTTTGAAAGCGGCACCTTAGATCCCCTTAATGAAAAGAGTTATTCCGAAACCCCTGTGTTTATAAAAAAATACCGAGGCAGAGGTGTTTTTTTGGTGAGCGCTGAATGTGCAATGCATTGCAGGTTCTGTAACAGAAGGAGATTTGTTGGAAAAGGGTGGAATCCTCGCAAATACCTGAAAGAAACGTTGAGCCATATCGAAAATAACAACGACATCAAAGAGGTTATACTCTCTGGTGGCGATCCCTTTATGCTGGCTGCCGATGAACTTGAATATTTACTTGGATACTTACGGTCAATAAGAAGAATAACAACCATACGAATAAGCTCGAGGGTACCCGTAGTGTTTCCCAATGGTCTTTGCGCTGAACATTTTAATGTTATCAGAAATAGTAAGCCAATATGGATAATAATACATATCAATCACCCGAGAGAAATCACGCCTGATTTTGCGGAGAATGTTAAGAGATTCAGGGATGCAGGTGGTATTGTTTTAAGCCAAACCGTGCTTTTAAGGGGTGTTAACGATTGTCCTTTCGTAATGATGAATTTATTTGAAAATCTCATTGGGTGTGGCGTTAAACCGTATTATTTGTTCCAGTTTGATGAAGTCAAAGGCGCAATGCATTTTAAGGTAAGTATTAAAAAGGGTGTAGAAATTATGCGATTTTTAAGGAAAAATCTATCTGGCCTTGCACTGCCTTATTATGTATGCGATATACCAGGTGGTCTTGGCAAGGTGCCGATTGATTACCAGTACATGAAAAGAAGAAAAGGCGATGCAGTTTATTTTGAGGGTTTTAGCGGTAAAACCGGGGTTTACATTGATGATGGGAAAAAAGACAATTGCAAAGGGTGTAGATTATGCATGATGACATAGATATCTGATCCCATATCGCTATCTTTGTTTTTCCACATCAACAGACTTGAAAATTGCTGACATGTAATGGATTGCTGAGTATATACTGAAAAAAAGCGCAATATATAGCACTATCAGTCCTGTTTGGTGTATGAGTGTATCAAGTTTTTTTAATGGACTATTGAATAGCATACAAGCGATGCCAATTATTTGCAGAGTTGTTTTGAATTTCCCCGCAAAAGATGGGTATATTGTGATACCTTCCATTGCGTAAAAAGACCGCAGTCCGTTTATTAAAAATTCACGTGCCACGAGCAGTATTGTAACCCACAAAGGTATCATTCTGTAATATGAAAGGGTTATGAGAACCGATGATACGAGCAGCTTATCTGCAATAGGGTCGAGGTATAACCCCAATTTTGTCGTCATACGCATTTTTCTGGCTATGTACCCGTCAAGACCATCAGTGATACCTGCAATGATGAATAAAAGGCATGAAGCAAACAAGAGTTCTTCATATTCAGTTGAGATTAGAATGATAATGATTGGAATAAAAAGTATTCGGATGATGCTTAAGCGATTCGGAAGCGTCCATACAGACGCCTTTTCGTCTTTAACCTTCATTCCGGTATTTCAACTTATTATAAAATTGTTTGACTTTTTTTATAAACGTTCTGGTTTCTTCGATGGGAGGGATGTTCATTTTGTTTTCGATAACCCTTGATGGTCCTGCATTGTAAGCAGCCAGCATAAGTTCGAGATTGCCCTGAAAGGTTTCTTCTAAAAACTTCAGATATTTTGTTCCCCCTCTGATATTGTCATCAGGATCGAAAGGGTCTGTAACCTTCATTAACTTAGCTGTGTCTGGCATCAGTTGCATAAGTCCTTGAGCACCTTTTGGAGACACTGCGTATGGATTGAAGTTTGATTCAGCCATCACAACCGCCTTTACAAGCGACGGATCTACACCGTGAGAACTGGAGTGATATGAAATCAATTTATCATAACTTGTGTTGTCGAGATGGTTGTAAAGTTTAATGCCTTGAGTTTTGTCCGCGACAACAATATGATATTGTTTACCCGCTGGTTTGATATTCGTAAAATGATAGATGCCTCGTTCATCCAGATAACCATAAATACCGCCGTAAGCACATATCGGCATCAGAGACACAATTATAAATAAAATAATTTTAAGCGACATCGTGTTATTCTCTTAAACTTTTTTGTTCTTGTCAAGCATTTTAAGGCATTGAACCGGTTTGGAGGGTAAAAGAGAAGTCTGTTCCTTCACCCTTTTTGCTTTTGACTTCAATGTTACCGCCATGGTCTCTAATAATTTCATACACAATGTATAATCCAAGCCCGATTCCCTTACCAGTTTGTTTTGTTGTGAAAAACGGTTTAAAGATGTCTTTAAAAAGATGTTCATCCATACCGTCACCATTATCAACAATCGAACATATCAATTTGTTGTTTTCGCTATTAAATGTTTTAATAGTTATTGTACCACCTTTTTCGCCTATAGCATCAATTGCATTTTTAATAATATTTATAAAAACCTGACATAACCTTGAAAGGTTTCCCATAATAATGCTGTTTTTAGCGCCATAGTCCTTGTTGATACGGATTTTTTTTGTTTTATATTGGGGATAAAGTATCCTTAATGAGTCTTCTATGGTACTGTGAATGTCGATCGCATCCTTTACTTCATCCTTTTGTCTGGATGAGTCGAGCAGGCTTTTTACGATGTCACGTGCCCTTTTTAATTCTTTAAGGGAAAACTCGAGGTCTTCATATAATTCTCCTTTTTGCTCAATGTGGTCGATGTGAAACTCAATCGTGCTCATGACGCTTGCAATAGGGTTGTTTAGCTCGTGTGCCACCCCTGCGGCAAGTCTGCCTACAGCGGCGAGGCTTTCGCTCTGGATAAGAGCCTTTGTTCTTTCTTCAACTATTTTTTCAAGGGATTCTGAAAAATCACGTATTTTTTTATACGCTTCTGCGTTATCAAAGGCGAGGGCGACATGGTTGGCAAGGATCGATATGATCTCAATTTCTTCGGTAGTGTAAAGGCTCATTTCATCCTTCTCACCCAAAAGCAGATGCGAGGGATGTGACTTTGAGAATATTGGGATAGATAACCTAAACCCGAGTTTCCATAAATGGTCTGATTCCCTTATTAGAAATGAGGTTTCAGAGAAGTCGGACTTGGTTATTGCCTGTATACTACATCTTTCAAGACCAAACATGTTTGTCAGGCTTTTCAAGATTGTTTCTTTTATATACTCAATATCGTGAATAGTGAGTATCTCTAAACTTAAATCTTTTACAGCCTTTCTGTTTTGTATAAATTTTTGTTGCAGAAAGTGAACGAGGATTTCCTGTATTTTGTCTTTGGATATGTAAACCAGGATAAATGTTAAAACCATAGATATGATATCAATTATGCCGATGTTTATAAATTGAAGTATATTTTTAAAAAGCACCTCTATTCCGATAAAAAATCCGATAGAGATTAAAAGTAGTGTCACGAATGTCAGCCCTTTATTGAGAAAAATCTTCCATTCCATTATATCGTGCTTTGATATTGCATAACCCAAAATACACATCGGTACGAAAACAAAATTACCCATGGGATATATTTCGTGACCACTCATGATAATGACATCGAAATGGTTTACAAATGCGGCCAAGCCAAAACTTAACAATATGTACTTTATGCGTGTTCTGTGAACAGATATCTTTGATTCCTTGAGTTTTTTAAAAAGAAGATACAACGACATAAAAAGACTTGTTGTACTGAAAACACCAAATATATAAAAAAGAGGCCCAGATATTGCAAAACAACCAAAATAATAATTTCTAATCTGTTTCAGATATAAAGGGTGTTGAGCTAAAGGCACAAGAAGAAACGAAACTACATAAAATATTTTTACAATGGACATCCATTTTTTGTATCCGGTTACGAGGACTGTAAAATGCAAATATAGTGGTATTATAAAGACAAGAAACATGTGGTCTATTCTGCTTATTTTTAAGGCAGTTGATTGATTCTGAACAATGGTAAGGATAGTTTTGTCGGTATTGAGAAAACAACCTATAAGACAGATAAGAGAAAAAAGTAGATTAACAGATGACCTTTTAGCCTTTAAAATGCCCATCAGGGAGAGTATGAACAGGATGATTGCGCTCAAAAGCGGTGGTATGCTGTAGATGTTCATATTGGGTTGTTTCGACACTACAATATGTTACAAACTTGTGCAAGAAAAATTTTCATTTCTATTGTTATTATTGGTTATAATGTGTATCTTAAATATATGAAACAGAGAGTCATCCAAAACGCCGTGGCATTTGTATTAGCCGGAGGTGTGGGGGCACGCCTTCACCCTATGACAAAAGACAGGGCAAAACCTGCAGTTCCTTTTGGAGGAAAATACAGGATCATTGACTTTACATTAAGCAATTGCATAAATTCAGGTCTCAGAAAGATTTTTGTGCTTCCTCAATATAAATCTTATTC
>MWEV01000223.1 GCA_002071245.1 Deltaproteobacteria bacterium ADurb.Bin026 | reverse complement strand
AAAATTGCAGTGTGACCAAGTTCCTGAAACTGTTTTAGCTTTTGAAGGACAACCGTATGACCAAGATGCAGGTCAGGTGCAGTCGGATCAAGGCCGAGCTTAACCCTTAGGGGTCTTTCCTCTAACTGCGCCTTTTTCAGTTTAGCCTCCAACTCTGCTTCACTTATGAGGTCAACGGCACCACGTTTTATAATCTCGATCTGGTCTTTTATATCCATGGCAAGTTCCTTATTTGTCTTTTTGTTCATCACTGATACTCGGTTCAACGATAAGAAACGCTACAAACTATCTGTTTTGGCTAAGGTTATGCTATTTTTTCTTTAATTCTTTCTATGTTGAGACATCTCTTACTGTCTGTGTCGATTGTGACAAAAACACCCTGTACCTCAACGTCGTTTCGTCCCACCTCATATTTTTGAGGTATCAGTGTAAAAAACTTTTTTAATACCGCTTCCTTATCCATTCCAATGACTGAATCCACAGAGCCAGTCATTCCAACGTCCGTTATATAACCGGTGCCTTTTGGCATTATCTTTTCATCCGCTGTCTGAACATGGGTATGGGTACCCAAAACCGCGGATACCTTTCCATCAAGAAACCATCCCAAGGCAATCTTTTCTGAAGTCGCCTCTGCATGAAAATCAACAATGATAGGCGTATCATTCCCTATCTGAGAAGTAAAATTCTTCATGAAACGAAAAGGACACTCTATATGATTCATAAAGACACGCCCTTCCAGGTTTACAACATAAAGACTTTTATCATTCTTTTTAATCAATGCGTAGCCAAAACCAGGCGTACCTTCGGGATAGTTCAAGGGTCTGATTACCTTGTTTTCCTCCATGAGGTAGGGAATCATATCCCTTTTTTTCCAAACATGATTACCGGTTGTGATAAGGTCAATACCAGCAGAAAACATCTCCGAGGCTACCTTTGGGGTTATTCCAATTCCGCCAGCAAGGTTTTCACCATTGATTATCTTAAAATCAGCGCTTGTGTTTTTTACGAATTGTTCAACAGCCCTTCTTCCGGGCTTGCCAATAACATCTCCGAGGAAAAGTACGCGTATCTCATTTTGCATACTCAACAGCCCTTGTTTCTCTTATGACAACAATTTTTATCTGTCCAGGATAAGAAAGTTCTGTTTCAATCTTTTTTGCAATATCCCTTGATATTATGTACGTTTGTTCATCGCTTATCTTATCACTGCTCACTGCAATCCTAATCTCTCTGCCGGCTTGTATTGCATAAGATTTATCAACACCGGGGAAACTGTTTGCAATTCGCTCAAGCTCCTCAAGTCGCTTCACATATGTTTCAAGCATTTCCCTTCGTGCACCTGGTCGTGCGCCGGAAAGTGCATCAGCAGCCTGCACAATCACATCAAGTATGCTCGTTGTTGGCACATCTTCGTGGTGGGCGGCAATCGAATGTATAATATGTTCGCTCTCACCGTATTTTCTGGCAAGGTCAGCGCCTATTGACGCATGCGATCCTTCAATCTCATGGTCAACAGCCTTTCCTATATCATGGAGCAACCCTGCCCTTTTCGCCTCTTTCACATTCATTCTCAATTCCGACGCTATAATTCCGCATATAAACGCAACTTCGAGTGAATGCTGGTATACGTTCTGTGCATAGCTGCTTCTGAACTTCAGCCTTCCCAATATCTTAACCAGTTCAGGATGAACATTGTGCACACCAAGATCAAAAACTGCCTGTTCTCCAGCCTCCTTGATTTTGTCTTCCATCTCCTCTGCAACCTTAGAGACAATCTCTTCAATCCTTGCAGGATGTATCCTGCCATCACTTATGAGTTTCTCTATCGATATTCTTGCCACTTCCCTTCTTATCGGATTGAAGCAAGACAAAATGACAGCCTCTGGTGTGTCGTCAATGATGATATCAACGCCTGTTGCAGCCTCAAGCGCCCTGATATTTCTCCCCTCTCTCCCAATAATCCTGCCTTTCATCTCTTCATTCGGCAATGTAACAGCCGATACAGTGTCTTCACCCACATAATCGCCCGCATATCTTTGAATGGAAAGTGCAATGATTTCTTTGGCCTTTTTATCTGCCTTCTCTTTTGCTTCTTCCTCAATCTTTTTGCATATCTTAATCGCCTCGTATTTAGCTTCGTCTTCCATCAACTGCATTAACAGCTTCTTTGCATCTTCCGAACTCATGCCGGATATCTTCTCCAGTTTCTCTCGTTGTTTGACCAATATATTTTCATGTTCTTTTATTTTGTTATCAAGGTTTGAATGCTTGTTAGTTAAATCTTTCTCCTTTTTTGTTAACTCGTCTTCCTTTTTGTCAATAAAATCAATTTTTTTGTCTAGGTTAGATTCTTTTTGGGAAAGCCTCTTTTCTAAATTCTGTAACTCGATACGTCTTGTCTTTATTTCCTGCTCGAGTTCATTTTTTGCCTGAATCGTGACGTCTTTTGCCTGGATCGATGCTTCCCTTACTAAGACATCAGCCTCTTTTTTGGCATCTTCGAGTATCTTTTTCCCAATTTTCTCGTATTCACCGATCTTTTTGCGTTGGACAAACCTTGCAAGGGTAAAACCCACAAAAAGGGCAATTATTGATGTGATTATTGTAATTATTATATTCAAAAACATCCCCCTCGAAAAATCAAATAGGGGGTTAGCAAAGTGAGAGAAACGAAACCTAACCTATTTTTATATTAATAAAATTATTATCGGCCTCCGGATAACACTTGTTTATTTATGTTAAACCACGATTTCCTCACAACTAACCCTATAAAAAAACCCCGCGGATGTCGTGTAAGCGGTATGTCTTGAACCTCTTGTTAAGGTGGGTATCTTTTTGTTGCATTAGGCTTCTTGCATCAAGGCAAGCTTGCACACAACAACAAGTTAAAATCCCCAAAGAAGAGGTGTTGGCTCTAAGCCTACCATTTATCACGAGCACCGCAGGGCACCTCAAATTCTTCAACTTTTTTAAGTAGCTTCAAGGTCTGCCCCTCAAACCTTTCCGCCTGCTCTTGCATATCCAGGTACTCATCCATAAGATCCATTAAAGCCATAATAACAGCATTCAAAGTATTTACGATGCCATAGTTGCTTTGTGTAAAAACAATTCTATCATTTACACACTGAGCGACCCTTTTTATCCTGTCCTCATCATCTCCTATAAAGGTAAATGGTTGATTAAGTATCCTTACCTCAACCTTCTTTTCCATCAATTCCTTTTATAGTTCAGTCTTTTCAATCTTTTCTAAAATCCTGGAAATCTTGTCGATAATAATCTCTTTTTCGCTCTCGGTATCAGCCACCTTGTTTTTATATTCCTTATTCTCGGTCTCTAATGTTTTGAGCCTGCTCAACAGGCTTTCATTTTCCGCTTTAATGGTCTGATAACTCGCAATCAACTTCTCAATCTTATCTTCAAGGTCACCTAATCTGTTTTCACCAAATAGTTCCATATTTGTTTAATTATCCCTTTTTTGCTCAAAAGTCAAGTACAAAAGGTAAGCCTTAATAAACCCATCAATGTCACCATCGAGAACTGCATCCGCATTATGCTCTTCAAGCTTTGTCCTGTGATCCTTTACGAGTTTGTATGGATGCAGCACATAGGAGCGTATCTGGCTGCCCCATGCAATATCCTTTTTTTCCTTGTTCAGCGCATTCAGTTTTTCCTCTTGTTTCTTTTTCTCGAGTTCGTAGAGTCTCGATTTCAAAATTGCCATAGCTATTGCCTTATTTTTATGCTGAGATCGTTCATTTTGACATTGAACAACAATACCTGTTGGTAAATGTGTAATCCTTATGGCAGATTCTGTCCTGTTAACATGCTGACCACCTGGGCCGCTTGAACGGAACACATCGATTCGTAAGTCCTCTTCGTTGATATCGACAACTATATCGTCACTAATTTCCGGATACGTATAAACCGATGCAAAGGAAGTGTGCCTTCTGTTGTTTGCATCGAAAGGCGAAACCCTCACAAGCCTGTGTATACCCGTCTCACACTTGAAATATCCGTAAGCGTAAGAGCCCTTCAATAAGAATGTGACATTTTTTATCCCGGCCTCTTCGCCGGGCAATATATCGACAACCTGTGTTTCATAACCACTTTTTTCGGCCCATTTCAGATACATCCTTAAAAGCATCTCAGCCCAATCCTGTGCTTCAGTGCCACCTGCCCCTGCATTTATATAAACAATGGCGTTACCGCTGTCATTTTCATCCCCGAGCATCCGTTCCAATTCGTATTTACCCAACAACCCATCAAGCTCTTTAACCCTTCCTATCAACTCCTCCTGGTCTTGAACATCATCTGTCTCTTTGACAAAATCACTGAGTATGATTATTTCTTCGAGCTTTTTCTCTTTTTGCCCCCAATCTTCAATCTCTTCCTGATATCGAGACCTTTCTTTCAATACTTTTTGTGCATTTTCTTGATCATCCCAGAACGAAGACTCGGATATCCTTATGTCCAACTTGCAAATTTTATCTTGTATGGACGGAAGGTCAAAGATATCCTCTAAGAGAATTCATCCTCACAACAAGTTCATCGATTTTTATCTTTAGTTCGTCTATCATTTTATCCTCTCTCGGGTGGTCAGCGGATGCTAATGCATAGATATCGTTCAATACGATCACGAACGACATCTGCATCCCACATCCTACGCCGCATACCCTATTCGTTTTTTTAATTCTTCTCCGAATTCCGAACATTTAACCGGTGTTACACCCGACCTCTGACTTGCAAGGTCATATGTCATAATGCCAGCCCTTATCGTGTCTTCAACTGCCTTTTCAAGCAAACTTGATGCCTTATCGAGTCCAATGAATCTGAACATCATGGAAGCAGACAGTAGTAGTGAAATTGGATTTGCTTCATCCTTGCCTGCCAATTCCGGTGCGCTTCCGTGTGTAGGTTCAAATAT
>MWEV01000222.1 GCA_002071245.1 Deltaproteobacteria bacterium ADurb.Bin026 | reverse complement strand
TTTCCGTTTTCAAGCATAAAGAGTAGATCTAACGAAACTGGATCGAGACTTATCAATCCCTTATCGGCGGATATTGTTTGTTTTATATCTTTATCCCTGTCATCGGAAACGAATATGCCAATCAGAGATTTGCTTTCCAGATCAACCTTGTCGATATATATAGTGACACGTGGTATGCTGTCATTAAAAACACCTTCCTTGTCTTCGAAGGTTATGCCCTTTTTGATGATATTTATAAGTGTATTACGAAAACTATCGCTGCTTGCCGGTAACAATATGGTTGAGTTTATGAGTCCTATAATAGTTATCGATACTGCAAACAGTGCAATAGGATGAAAAAGGCTTTTAAGATCAACACCGCTTGCCTTCAATGCGAGTATCTCGTTTTCAGTAGAGAATCTGCCAAGCACGACGATGGTTGATAACAAGAATGACATCGGAAGTGTGAACATTAGGTATGGTGGTGAAGAATATACGATTAACAAGATAATATCCATTAAATCAACACCTTTGTTTATAACAAGGTCAACCATCTTTCCTATACGTGCCAAAACAAGAATAAATGTAAGAACACATAACGAAAGAAGAAACATGTAACATAATTCTTTCATTAGGTATTTATTGAATTTTCTAGATGTATTTTTAAAGGACAACATTGCATTACAATAACATTCATAAGGCGGCATGTCAATTTAGCGGTATAAGAAAGTTCGACAGGCACATTATTTAAAAGGAAAGACATCGATATCAATTTCATGGAATTTATGCTTTGTTAGTTGGAATTTCCTTTAAATTTTGATATTTATTTAATGTATTTGTTAGATCTATTTCAGGTTTAAAGGGGTGTAATATGCCTTATGATGCAATTACAATGGCAGATTGGCAGATATCCGAGGCAGCAGAGGAAAAGATGAAATCCTTATGGCAACTTCAGGAAGAAATCGGTTTACAGGTAGATGAGGTGATTCCAACAGGAAGGGTCGGTAGAATAGATTTTTCAAAGGTGCTTGAAAGACTTGGCAACAAGAAGGATGGAAACTATATAGATGTCACCGCAATCACACCCACACCCCTTGGGGAAGGCAAAACAACCACAACCCTGGGACTTATTGAAGGGCTTGGCAAAAGAGGAAAATTGGTTGGCGGTGGGATCAGACAACCTTCAACTGGGCCCACAATGAATGTTAAGGGAAGTGCTGCAGGTGGCGGGAATGCCCAGGTAATACCTCTGACTGAATTTTCACTTGGGCTTACAGGTGATATAGCCGCCATTACTAATGCACATAACCTTGCAATGGTTGCACTTACGTCAAGGATGCAGCATGAGAGGAATTACAGTGATGAAGAGCTTAGAAGAAGGGAGTTGAAACGTCTTGACATAGATTCAAAAAACATACCTATTGGCTGGGTTATTGATTTTTGTGCCCAGGCCTTGCGGAACATCATCATCGGCATTGGTGGCAGAATGGATGGTTTTACCATGCAGTCACATTTCGACATCGCGGTAAGTTCCGAGGTGATGGCTATCCTTTCAATAGCTAAGGATTTTAAAGACTTGCGTAAGAGAATCGGGGAAATTACAGTTGCATATTCAAAAAACGGAAAGCCTATCAATGCTGAGGAATTAGAGGTTGCAGGGGCAATGTGTGCCTTTATGAGAGAAAGTATTAATCCGACGTTGCTTCAGACCGTAGAAGGTCAGCCAGTACTTGTTCATGCAGGCCCTTTTGCAAATATCGCCATTGGTCAGTCTTCCATAATAGCTGACCGCATTGGTCTAAAGATGTTTGATTACCATGTTACAGAAAGTGGGTTTGCTGCGGATATAGGTTTTGAAAAGTTTTGGAATGTAAAATGTCGGATAAGCGGGTTAAAACCAAATGTTGCCGTTATAACATGTACAACAAGGGCATTGAAGATGCACGGAGGAGGCCCAAGGGTTGCGCCAGGATTGCATCTTCCAGAGGAATATAAAAAAGAAGACCTTTTACTGCTCGAGAAAGGGTTACCAAATCTTTTACACCATATTCGAACGGTTAAGATGTCCGGTATAAAACCTGTGGTATGTATAAATGCTTTTTATTCAGATACAAAAGATGAGATTGCCCTTATTCGAAGATATGCAGAAAAAGAAGGTGCGCGGGTTGCGTTTTCAGAACACTGGCTGAAGGGTGGAGACGGGGCACTTGAACTTGCAGATGCAGTTATTGATGCCTGTAATGAGCATGTAGGTTTTCAGTTTTTATATCCTATCGAAATGCCGTTGAGGCAGAGAGTTGAGGTTATCGCAAAAAGCGTTTACGGCGCAGACGGAGTATTATGGATTCCTGAGGCAGAAGCAAAGGCTAAAAGGATTGAATCTGACCCAGAGAAAAAAGATTACTACACTATGATGGTCAAAACGCATTTAAGTTTGTCTCATGAGCCAGATGAAAAAGGTGTTCCAAAGGGTTGGGTGTTGCCTGTGAGGGATATCCTTGTTTATACAGGCGCTAAGTTTTTGTGTCCTGTGGCAGGTACAATAAGTTTGATGCCAGGTACCAGTTCTGACCCAGCATTCAGAAAGATAGATATCGATGTGGATACAAGAAAGGTAAAGGGTCTGTTTTAATAAGAGATGTTTTGAGTTTTACTATTTGAGACTGAACTGTGAAAACCTTTCGCTTATTTGCTTCGCAGTGTTTTTTAGATGCTTTATTACCCCTGATAGTTTATCATCGTTTAAAGAACGTGAAAAGCCGAGCGCGCAAATGGCACCGGCAGGTTCATTATTTTTGTATATGAGTGTTGCTACTGCCCTAATCCCTGTCAGGTATTCCTCAAGGTCAAGGCTGTATCCATATTTTCTTGTTTTTTCAATTTCCTCGAGGAAAAACTCGATATCTGTTATGCTGTTTTCTGTGTATTTGGGCAGTCCTCTTTCTTTAAGGAAGTCTTTGATATTTTCATTGTCCATTGGAGAGAGAAACGCCTTACATAATACAGATGCTGTGATAGGAAATGTTGCCCCGACAGGAGAGGATATTTTAAAAGTCTTTTTTGTCTCTATTGCATCCAGTACCTTTACTACATTATCCTCTCTCACACAAAGAAATACCGTTTCATCGACTAATCCGACGAGTTTTTCAAGGAATGGCCTTGCAATTGTGGTGAGTTCACCCCCTTTGAAGACATTTTTAGAAAGTGCAAAAAGCGCCTGTCCTATTACATATTTTTTTGTATTTTTATCCTTGATGATGAATTTTGCATCTTCAAATGCTTTAAGTATACCAAACACAGTGCTTTTGCTAATCGATAGGTGTTTGGATATCTCTGTTACACCAAGAGGACCACCTTTTTCAACGATGAATTTCAAAACCTCGATTGCCTTTTTTAGTATAGGTGCGCTGTACATAATTCAGTATAGTGAACATTTATATATGATATAGTTGTAGTTGTCAATGATAATATTAATTTTTTATGCACAGAGTAATATGCTCGCCTTATGTTTATCATTATGAACGATATGAATACATAGTACCTTTTTGCCCAGTGCGTCAAAATAACGATTTTAGAATATTTCACTTATTAGGTTGAAAATGAGGAATAATCTGATAATAATATATGGTCGAATCCGATATGCGTAGACACAAAATAACATTTCTTCCAATGGACAGGGTTTGCTTTACTGATGGTGATGAAAATCTCCTCGAAGTAGCCATGAAATATGGTGTTCATATAAATTCTTCGTGCGGTGGCAATGCTTCATGTGGTAAATGTAGGGTCAAAATAGTCGAAGGCGCTGTTTATTCAAAAGATAACACGAATATATCTGAAGACGAATACAAGGCAGGGATGAGACTGGCATGCAAGACCAGTGCAAGAAGCGATATTGTAGTTGAAATTCCACTCGAGTCACAAATTGATAGAACTGCGTTGAGGAGAAAGAGATATGTTCCTCAAATACTCTCAGTCGCTGATATCGGCAGTCTTGTTAAGGGGGTGGAGGTTGAACCGGTTGTATCAAAAATCTATATAGAGCTTCCAGAGCCTTCTATGCAAGACAATATATCTGACGCCGACAGGCTTTTGAGGGAGATTAGAAGAAGGTATCGGATTGATGATATATCGGTTGATTTCAAGATAATAAAAGGGTTGGCCAAGGCATTAAGAGATGCGGGTTGGCGGATTACCGTTACAATCGCGTTTACAAAGACAGGCTATAAAATTATCGACATTGAGCCTGGCAACAAAGAAGACAAAAATTATTCAATAGTGATTGATATAGGCACAACGACGATCTGTGGCCAGTTGCTCGATCTGGCAGATTGTTCATTGCCTGGGCAGGACGATAGCCCGGAAAACAGGTTAGATACCTGCACAATCGCCGAGACATCCGATTATAATGCCCAGATAAGCTATGGGGACGACGTTATTTCGAGAATTATGTATTCTCAGAAAAAAGGTGGGCTGAAAAGGCTGGGCGAAGCGGTTAAGGGCACGATCAGCAAGGTCATAAAAGAACTTCTTGAAATTGGTAAAGTCGACATGAACCATGTATCGCACGTTGTATTTACAGGCAACACTATAATGACTCACCTTTTTCTTGGCATTGATCCAAAATATATAATGCTTTCACCGTATACGCCTGTTTTTTCGATTATCCCAAGCCTCTATGTCGAGCAGGTCGGCATTGATGTGAATGAACATGCGTATGTATATATATATCCCTGTGTTTCATCTTATGTCGGAGGGGATATCGTTGCCGGTGTTATGGGATCTGGTATCTCAAAAAGCGGTAAAACTGTATTGTATGTAGATGTAGGCACAAACGGGGAAATGGCTCTAGGTAACAGCGACTGGCTGATGTGCGCTTCCTGTTCTGCTGGTCCAGCATTTGAAGGTGGCGGGATTAAATTTGGCATGAGGGCAGGGAAGGGCGCTATTGAGCAGGTAAAAATTAATCCTTTAACATTTGAGCCTATGGTGCTTACTATTGGAAGATTGAAGCCTATAGGTATTTGCGGGTCTGGATTGATTGATATTATTGCTGAATTTATGATTGCTGGGTTGATTGACCGAAATGGTAAGTTTAGCAGAGATTTAAAAACCGAAAGACTGAGAGAAGGTGATGGCGATTACGAGTATGTGCTTTGCTATGCAAAGGATACACAGATAAATAGGGATATTGTTGTTACCGAGGCGGACATCGATAATCTTATCAGAACCAAGGCTGCTGTTTTTGCCGGTTGCATAACGCTTGTTGAAAGCGCAGGTCTTACATTAGATGATGTTGAAATGCTAATTATTGCAGGCGGTTTTGGACACTATATTGACATTGAAAAGGCACAGACGATAGGGCTATTGCCTGAGTTGCCAGCCGAAAGGTTTGTGTTTGTCGGTAATGGTTCCTTGCTTGGGGCGCGACTTATGTCTATGTCAAAAAGCTGTTTTTTAGAAGCTGAGAGAATAGCAAAGATGATGACAAATATTGAATTGTCTGATAACAACAGATTTATGGAAGAATATGTGGCGGCGATGTTTCTGCCTCATACGAACGAAAAGGCATTCCCGGGTGTGATTGCGAGACTTAACGAGAAAGGAAGGGGATAAAAACCGTGGAAATGGTTGAATGGGTTGGATTAGTTCATTGAAAATGATAACATATAAACGTGGTAAAAAATGTCTGATAGATTTAATAACCAAGAAAATGGTGCAGGAACGACAACTCTCAAAGCCTTGTAAAAGCACCAGTCGATATCGAAAATGAAAGGAATGGTATGCCGAAGATTATAGCGATTGCAGGAAAAGGTGGGGTAGGAAAGACGACATTTGCTGGAATGCTTATAAGATACATTATCGAGGAAATGAAAAATATTCCTGTTCTGGCAGTTGATGCAGATCCCAACTCAAATTTGAACGAATTACTTGGTGTCCCGGTAAATATTACAATCGGCCAGGCGCGTGAACTTATGAAAAAGGATGTGCCGGTAGGTATGACTAAGGATGTATGGTTTGAGTACAAGGTAAACGAGGCTGTTATTGAAGGGAAGGGGTTTGACCTGCTCGTTATGGGAAGACCGGAAGGGCCTGGATGCTATTGTGCGGCAAATAACCTTGCAAAGCAATCTATCGATTCATTGAAAGACAATTATGCATATGTAGTAGTTGATAATGAGGCAGGCATGGAACATATAAGCAGGCTGGTAACCCAAGATATAGATTTTTTGTATGTGGTTTCAGATGCGACACCGAGAGGTGTTTTAACGGCAAAAAGGATCCTTGAACTTATTGGGGAATTGAATTTAAATATCAAAAACACATATGTGATTATAAACAGGATATCAGGAAATGAAAAAGATAATTTATTGAACCTTGCGTCAAAGAACGATATGAAGATTAGAGGCACGATTAGAAAGGATGAGGAGCTTGAAATGTATGATGTTGAGGGAAAGACGATATTTTTCCTGGATAGAGGCTCTAAAGCACTAATTGATGCGTATGGAATATTAGGTGAAACATTGATCGGATAGATCCGTGCTTTTATATAGAGCGATTTATAGAGATGAAAATAGATCCGAGACTTGAGTATAAATATGAAGAGCTTATATTTCATATGTCCTTTGCGATTTTGAGAAACATTTTCAGATAAATGAATAAGGAAGTCGAGAGGCTAAAAGGGGGCGAAACATGTCAGCCAGAATAATTAGTGGTACTGAAATAGCATCCCAGATTAGAGAGGAAATCGGTAAAGAAGTGGCAGAAATGAAGGCACGGCATGATATTGAACCTGGTCTTGTAACCATTATTGTGGGTAAAAATCCAGCATCGGTTAGTTATGTGACGGCAAAGCAGAAAACCGCTAAGGAACTCGGTTTTTATTCTGTTCAAGAAGATATGCCTGAGGATGTTTCAGAGAAAGCTCTGCTTGACATGATTGACAGATATAACAACGACCCTAAAATTCATGGTATTCTTGTTCAGTTGCCGTTGCCTGGGCATATCAATGAAACAAAAGTTATCTATTCGCTTAATCCGGATAAAGACGTTGATGGTTTTCATCCAGTAAATGTAGGCAGATTAATGATAGGCGAGGCACGCTTTTATCCTTGTACCCCATATGGAATACAACAGATGCTAATGAGGAGCAATATAAAGATAGATGGTGCTGAGGTAGTTGTGGTTGGAAGAAGCAATATCGTTGGAAAGCCTATTGCTATGATGCTCGTGCAGAAGAGTGTTGGGGCAAATGCCACTGTTACTATGTGTCATACTGGAACGAGAGACCTTGCTTTCCATACAAAAAGGGCTGATATTCTTATTGTGGCGGCAGGTCGGCCAAAGGCGATAACCGCTGATATGGTCAAAGAAGGTGTTGTAGTCATTGATGTAGGTGTGAACAGGATTGGGATGACACCAGAGGGTAAGGCAAAACTGTGTGGAGATGTGGATTTTGATGCGCTAAAAGACAAAGCATCGGCGATAACACCTGTGCCTGGGGGGGTTGGGCCGATGACTATAACAATGTTGATGCTCAATACAGTAAAGGCAGCTAAATCAGTTATTGGTGTTTAGTTCTTAGCTGATGGCTCAAATACATGTTTTTATGTTATTACTTAAGGTTGTGAGCTTAATAAAGTGGAGGTTTTAATGAGTGGCGAATACCAATACGAAGAAAAAGAGAATTTTGAGGGTAAAAAGATAAAGGTATTGGGTCCTACATATGATAAAGGAAAACCTGAGGCCATTTCCGACTGGCGTTTGAAACTTGTAACAAAAGAAGATAAGATCGGATATCTGAGGGCAGCGCTTAGGTATTGGTACAGCAAGGAATGGTATGGAAGCGAAAAGCGCAAGCAGGAGGCATGAAGCTGATTTTTGAAAAGAGGAGGAACGATGGCTTTTGAGATACCAAGGGTAAAATATACAGGGAGAATCAAGGATGTGACTATTGGGATAGGGCCTGCCGCGGTCAAGATAGGAGGCGAAAGTTGCTATCCATTTTATCTATTTGAGGGCGAAATGCCAAATATTCCAAAGGTTGCATTTGAGGTATGGGATTGTGAACCTGAGGACTGGCAAGAATGGGCAATAGAACCATTCATTGATGTAATCAAAAACCCTGTTGCCTGGGCAAGAAAATGTATTGATGTCTATGGGGCAAAACTTATTGCATTGCAATTGAAGAGCGCTGATCCGAATGGCATGAACAAAGACACAGAGGAGGTTGTAGAGGTTGTTAAAGATGTCTCAAACAATATAAACGTTCCGCTTATTGTCTGGGGCACATCTAACGATGAAAAGGATATTGAATTGCTGAGGCGTGTTGCTGAGGTATGCGAAGGCAAAAATATAGCGTTAGGTCCTGTATCTGAAAAAAATTATAAACAGATAGGGGCGATGGCTATCGGCTACAACCACGTAGTGATGGCTTCAAGCCCGATTGACGTGAATCTTGCAAAGCAGTTAAATATACTCCTTGGAAATCTTGGTGTACCGGACGAAAGGATTATCATCGATCCAACCACTGGTGGACTTGGTTATGGCATAGAATATACATATTCGGTTATGGAGAGGGACAGGATGGCAGCGCTTACCCAAGAGGATGTCAAACTACAATACCCGGTAATATGTAATATTGCAAATGAGGTGTGGAAGGCGAGGGAAACGAGGCTAACAAAGGATGAAGACCCAAAGCTTGGCGATGAAAGAAAAAGGTCTGTTTTGATGGAGGCAATAGCCTCGATGACATTGCTTATTGCTGGTGCGGATGTATTGATTATGAGACATCCTGACAGCATTGCGTTGATTGATGAAATGATCGCAACGTTGACAACCTGATGGAGATATGAACGTATTTGGAGGAGAAAGGCAATGCGGAATGAGGATTGCGAAATGACAGATGCGAATATCGAACATCATATGTTGTTTAAAATATAATGGTTTTTTCGATTGTTATGAATTGCCTTTGAGGTAAGGAGGTTGTATGCCCGAAGATAAAACAAGAAGTATCGATGGCGCAACGATAGAGTTGTTCAACAAGGCTCAGAAAGAAAACATCAGCACTGTATTTTCCCGTGCCGATGATATGAAACCTTGTCCGATTGGTGTAGAGGAAAGTTGCTGTAAAATATGCTCAATGGGTCCTTGCAGACTTCCGCGTTCCAAAAAGGGTGAGCATAAAGACAAAAGGGGTGTTTGCGGCGCTTCAATAGACACCATTGTGGCAAGAAATTTTGCAAGAAAGGTTGCTGCTGGCACAGCATCTCACAGTGATCATGCAAGGGAGGTTGTTGAAACCTTTTTAAAAACAGCCCGGGGTGAAACCCAGGGCTTTGCTATTAAGGATGAAATCAAACTGTTTGAGGTTGCGCTTGATTTTGGTATAGAGGTTGAAGGAAAAGACGTCAGAGAGATTGCCATTGAATTAGGAGAA
>MWEV01000221.1 GCA_002071245.1 Deltaproteobacteria bacterium ADurb.Bin026 | reverse complement strand
GCAACCAGCAAATATGATACTGAAGTTGCTTTTGGTGAACGGCAAGATTTTGTGGGTAGATAATATTAAAGCCGGAGTACTTCAAAAAGTCGGCAAAGTTCATTGTGTACTTGGCGGATACGACGAAAACTTACCTGCAAATAATCCAATCGCAAAAAAAACGGCCCCTACAATGACTGTAGATGTATTTTAAAAGCAATACGCAGGTAAAACCATTTATAGATGCACAATCGTTTACCACGGGGCAAATATTGCGGATGTTAATAATTTATCAATAGATGCAAGGAGGCAGAAATGGTTTATACAGGTGGAGAATTGCTGGCGCCAGACAAGTCGCTTGAAGAACTGCATTTGTTTGCATTTTCAGGTTGGCTTGAAAAATAAGTGGTTTCAAAATTACAATATCCCCATTATCCGATACGAGGCAGCATAAAAAAGAAAGCTTTCAGGTTTGGGGCGGATTTTATCGACGAAATAATCGAAATAACACGACTGGAAAAAAGGTTGCGCAGAAAGTGTTGAGTGGAGTTATGTCTAACCTGCCGATCCTCAAAACTATTCTGTTGCCTGCATGGAATCCGATACGCTTGAACTTGTCTGGCTGTTTGTCGATCCACATATAATCGCGGCGCCCCTTGAAGAAAATATTGAAGTACGCTATTAGATATAATATACTATAATGCAGGAGGTGCTCAATGGGAAAAAATATATCGGTATATCTGCCAGATGAACAGATAAATTTTATTAATTCACAGAAAGAGGGTTTTAGCCACGTTGTTCAAAAGGCGATACGCTTAATAATGAAAGCCGGCAAGAATGAATCGGGTTACGACGATGTTCTTTCTGCTGCTGGAGAAATACGAAAAGGCTACGACCCGGGCAATGTTATAAAAATGTGGAATCACGAAAGGGATACGGACAGATGGTAGGCCTTGACACAGGTTATTTTTTAGGGTTGATTCAAGGAGACACGAATATTGTTAAGCACTGGGAAGGCCTGAAGGCACAAGAAATTGTACCCTATGTGTCTGTGCTGACTCTTGGGGAAATATTATACCTTACGATACGGATAGGAAAGCCGGAACAAGGAAGAAGGATGACGGAAGGTATAGAAAAAACGTCAAGCATCGTTGATATGAATAAACAAATTGTGGAAAGAGCCGCCGCACTTAAAGCCGGGCGCGGCATTCCTTATGTTGATTCGGTTATTATCGCTTCCTTTTTAGAGAACGGCTGTAAAGAGATACATACAAAAGACAGAAAACACTTTGGAGAAGTGAAAGGTAAGGGTCTAAAGATCGTTATCTGGTGATTTTATTAAGAAATAAGCATAAAATTTCTCAAACTGCTGGAACGGCATCCCAAACTAACAATTGAAATCCGTGCATCTAACCAAACTGCATCCTCAGCATTAAAATCTTGACACATCTAACATACAGAGTCTATGATATAGATGTTATGTTAACCCAACTTCATGACCTCAAAAATAAAGCTCCATAGAATCAGTCACTTACACATCATAAATGTCTCGTTTAGGCACTACTGATTTTAAAGGATGGTTTTTATGGTCTTACCCGGACAGTGGGGCAGACCAAGGGCATCATATATCTTTGTATGGACAGGTTCTGGTCTTGTGGACTTTCTTATGTGAACTACTCTGCCATCATCTTTTTTTATGGTGGTGGTAATGCGGACATGGGTTGACAATACTTTTCTTATTGTTGACCAGCTCTCTCTGATCTGTTTATTCTTTAATGCGTACCTGATGGTCTGCATAATGTGATAGGCAATAACGGTAACAAAAATATGTCCGTCAGAACGGTACTCTTTCTGATGGTAAACAGGTCTTAATCCAAGTTCCGATTTCATGCTCCTGAAGGCGTCTTCAATATCAGTGAGCATTGAGAATATGTCGAAGAACTCCTGTTCGGTAAAGTCAAGGCAATTGGAACGAAGGGCATATATACCGGTATGATGCTCAATATGCTTTTTCTGCCAGGTAACAGCTGTTGCCAGATTATCATTTTTCGTGACGGTGATCTCATAGTGCCGTGCAATCCTCTTATACCTTTCTTTGAGGCGGCCTATCTTTTCTATAACTTTGGTGTAGTTTTTGGTTCCATGTTTTTTATTGAGGGCGTTATGAACCTTTGTGAGTTCCTCCTCAAACCTTTTTTCAAAACGGTTCTGTATCCCTGTCTCTTTTATCTTTTTGTCTGTGGAATAACAATAAAGTGTCGCCTCATTGTCAGTGCGGATAATCCCTGCACGGATGCATCTGCGATTATCCTCCCTGACGGTGACCATATCCGGGAGAGCATCTATCTTCTTTCTGCGGGATACAACAATATAGTCATAATAACCTTTCAGCCAGGCAATGTTCTCTTCTGTTGCAATGCCGGCATCGATAACAATGAGAGGTTTTATCTGTATATTCGGGGAAAGGGAGGAGATGACCTTTTTGAGTGTGCCGGGCTCGCTGATATTACCGGGGAAGACTTCTGTCCTTTTTGGGAATCCGTCAGTATCTAAAACCAGTCCAAGGGTCACTAAAGGACAATCCCCTCTTTTCTCTTTGGAGTTACCGAAGTGAGCCTTGTCGTTGTATTTTCCGGAACCCTCAAAGAAGGTGTTGGTCAAATCATAGAGGATGACCTTTTCTTTGAGATCAAAAAGAGTTGATTCTTTGGATCGTAAGTGGTCTTCTATGACCTTTTTCTTCTTAAGCAGCATGTCTGCTGTCTTATATACCCTATCCTGAGAGAGACTTTTAAAGTCTGTCTTAAGAAGGTCATCTATGGCGCTTGCACTCTGAAGCCATATATGTGCGGCCCTGTCTGAAGATGGTGCAATCAGTCTTGCTGCAATAACACCTATAGCTGCATCTGTGGCAGGTTTATTGAATCCGAAAGAGGCAAAAAGGTCCGGAAGACCCAGGGCCTTTATGGTCTCATATATCACATGTTCTGCTCCTACGGAGCGGACGTCTTGATGATCTAATGTATCTATATCAACTGTATGGTAATCGGGAGATTCCTTTTTATCTTCCTTCCCGTGATAAGAGATGATGCGTTTTGCATATAAAAGGGCAAGGTCTTCGATATCTGCCGAAGGGGGGAAAAGAGAAGACTGACCTGTTACAATCTGTTCAATACGGTTGGCAAGGTCTTTCCACTTTTCTTCAGGAACATTAAAATCAGCACCGAGGTTAACAACCATCCTTTGTCTTGGTCCCCTTTCTGTCCTTACTGATTCAATGAGTTTGAAGGTGTGGTAGACAGTGTTGTTCTTTTTATCTGTATGGAAGACCTTACGTATGAACATATACAAAGAATACCATATCTGATAGAGATAGTCAATAGACTAATATGACATTTTGGTACTACAAATGCTATTTTTAGCCCATTTATTCCGTAACTAACTGATATTATTGATTACTGATTTTTGATACGACCCAAAATTGCACAGATTTGAGGAAATTATCATGAAGTTGGGTTAAATCATTTTTTAAATCATCTTGAAATATCTGGACACCTCTTTCTTTAATACCGTGGCCTATACACCTCCGAATGTTCCTTGTGTTTATACCAGTTCTCTATATATTTCCCTGCAAGCTCCTTTGACTTAATAATGAGGAGGTTTTCTGCGTTCTTTTCTTCTGCTGCTTTTGTAAAGTTGAATGATCCGGTAATGACTGTTTCTTTGTCTATAATTGTCAAGTTTTTTATTAATTAGACAAAACTTAATTTTTTTGTAAGAACACTTTTCAGACAAAACATTATAAATATCTAAAAAGCTGTTATAACGTAAGCAGTATTGTTGAAATATGGAAAAGCCTTCGACTTTACCACATTTCAACAATTCCGACTGCGATCTGTTATTTATAAGCATGTAATCCCACTCTCCCAATAGAGTCTTCTTTTTAATCTTGTTTCATGTTTCAGTCTTGTCAGTTCCTCAAGTATTTTTGTCTTGTTGTTTACCTCATGTATGTGGGCAGGGGTAAAGTTCCATAAGGACTGATGAGACCTGTCATAATTATAGTTGCGGATATAATTGCCGATCTCATAACGACCTGATTGTTCATCAGGATAGCTTCCCACTATGTATATTTCCTCCTGCTTGGCTGTACCAAAGAACCTTTCAGTAAGAGCATTATCAGTTGGTCTTCTCACCCTGGCAAATGATAGGTCAGCACCCATGATGTCAAAGAACTCTTTTGTAACAAGGGATGTATTGGGTGATCCCCGATCTACCCTTAGTTCAGGTAATATATCACTTTTTATTATCCCCTGGCTGTAAATTCCGGTCAACCTCTAACACCAATTCCGAAAAAGGTCGAACACCAATTCCGGTGATAACCGAACACTAAATCCGATTTTCATCGAACACTTTTTATAACTTTTCCGGATTTGGTGTTCGAGCAAAAACGGATTATGATTCTCCTCCCTGCCTGATATGATACACTGCCCTCAAAAATTAACTGGAGGGCGTATAAGTGAAAAAGAAAGGGAGGAAAACAACAATGAAAAAAATCAAAGAAATTGCCCGGCTGCTTTTTGAATGCAACCTTGGTATTCGTCCTATTGCCAGGGCATGCAATATATCCACTTCAACAGCTTCAACCTATGTGGAGAAGCTTAAAGAACTCGGTGCTACTTATCAAGAAATCTGCGAGACAGATGAAGATACCCTCTCAGATCTCATATCACCTAAGACTGAAAAGACATCAATAAAAGGAATGCCTGACTTTGTGTACATTGCAGGAGAACTTAAAAAGAAAGGTGTAACCCTTCAATTGCTACATGAGGAATACAAAAGGGATAATCCCGACGGGTATGAAAAAAGCCAGTTTTACCAACTTTACCGTGACTGGAAGAAAAAGGCCGACCCTGTTATGAGGTTCACTCATAAGGCAGGAGAAAAGATGTTTGTAGACTTCTCCGGGGATAAGCCTCATTATCAGGACCCTGCGACAGGCAGAATGATTGAGGCAGAACTTATTGTCTCCGCTTTAGGGGCAAGCTCATATATATTTGCATATGCCGTACCCGGTCAGACTACCGAGAGCTTTATAAAATGTAATATAAAAGCATTTGAATTTTACGGAGGATGTTCCGAATGTCTGATCCCGGACAATCTTAAGGCCGGCGTTACCCATGCATGCTTCTATGATCCGGAGATCAACAAAACCCTTGCCGCCATGGCGCAGCATTATAATATCGCAGTCATCCCAACAAGGGTCGCTAAACCAAAGGATAAGGCCAAGGTTGAAAACGCCGTACTTCAGGCACAAAGAAGAATCCTTGCAGCACTCCGAAATAGAACCTTTTTCAGTCTTATTGAACTGAATGAAGCCATACTGGAAGAAACCGAAAAGCTGAACAGAAGACCGATGGCGCTAATAAACAAATCACGTTATGATCTTTTTATTGAAATCGAGAAACCTGCTTTAAAACCTCTTCCATCGGAGCGGTTTATTATTGCCTCATGGACAAAGGCGAAAGTACACATAGATTACCACGTAAAGGTAGAAAAAACATATTACAGCGTTCCCTATACCTTAATAGGAGAAACCCTGGATATCATGCATACCGGCAACACTGTAGAGATGTACCATAAAGGAAAAAGGGTTGCTTCTCATATAAAAACGGATAAACCGGGGGCGTTTGTTACAGAGAACCTTCATATGCCCGCGGAACACAGGCAATATCTCGAATGGACCCCTGCAAGGATAAAACTGTGGGGCCAGAAAATAGGGCCAAACACAAAAACTCTCCTTGAAGAAATCATGGAACACAGAACTCACCCTGAACATGGCTTTAGAAGCTGTCTCGGTATTATAAGACTCTCAAAGACATATTCCCCCGAAAGGGTAGAGGTAGCATGTAAAAGGGCACTGGAAATAGAAGCATATAATTACAAAAGCGTAAAGTCCCTTCTTCAGATGGGACTGGAAGGTTCAGTAACGGACGTTGAAAACAAAAAGATTGTCCCCCTTCATAACAACATAAGAGGCAATGAGTACTACCGGGAGGCAACCCATGATTGAGGCGACTATTGAAAAACTCATTGCAATGAAGTTATCAGGTATGGCGGAAGGACTGCAGGAACAGATATCAAATCATGCATATAAGGACTTAAGTTTTGAGGAGCGTCTGGGTATGCTTGTTGATAAAGAAAAACTCGCAAGGGAAAACCGTCAGCTTAAAATACTTCTCTCCCATGCCCACTTAAGGCATCACAATGCCTGTTTTGAGGATATAGACTTCAGAACAAGAAGAGGATTATCAAAAGATGTGATCCTTAAATTGTCTCAGAATGAATGGATACGCTCCAATCAGAATATCATAATCGTAGGACCTACCGGATCAGGTAAAACTTATATTGCCTGTGCCTTAGGCAATAGTGCTGTCAGACAGGGCATACACACCACCTATATAAGATTGCCAAGATTAGCTCAGGAACTGAAAATAGCAAAAGCTGACGGGAGTTTTGTAAAGTTCTTTGCAGGCGGCGTAGTGCAGCCCTTATAGCATCAGGGGATGAGTCTTTTAGCCTCTTGATATCCATAAAAGCGGTCCCATTTTAGTTTGAACATGCCTACCATAAAACCGAAAAACACGAAAAAACATACACATCGTGTTTACAGCATTTTTTTTATTTTTTCTATGAAAAGTAATTTTGCTTTATCGGACAATCCTTGAAACTTCGCCACAAGGCCATCCACTTCGAGCTCATCAAGCCGTTTATCGCACAAGGCTATCGTCGCATGTACTTTTTTGAGATCTTCTTTTCTTAGAAATGCCGGGGGGTTTAGCATTGTGCCTCTGATCCGGTTTACGCTAATTGCATCAAGAGTTGAAATGGTTAAAGTTCCTGGTATCGAAGTTTCAAGCCACTTAATAGCTTGTTCCCTCCGTTGCATCTTGCAAGCATATTGAAGTTTTTTATAAGTTGTTTCTATATCCCACGGCAGTTCTTCTTCACCAAAAGCATCCTTCGCTTTGGATAAACAATTCGTAAATATGTCTAGCTGTTGTTCATCTGTAAGTTGGAGAGAACTGAATTCATGGAAATGAACTGTCATCATTCGCAAGCAACTATCAATGGTCTTGAAGTCCTCGAGATCTTTGTCTTGCCCCTCATAAAGATCTCGTAATATTACGACTTCACGCAGTATATCATTTATGTCTTCAATTTTAGATATGTCGCTATTCCATAATTTTTCTGCACGTTC
>MWEV01000220.1 GCA_002071245.1 Deltaproteobacteria bacterium ADurb.Bin026 | reverse complement strand
CGATCCTTACGGAAATCATTTATCTTATCCGGGTCAATGGCGCATTTTATCTGTCCCTCCCAATCGAGCGCCTTTCTGTAGATAGACATATCTTTATCACGCTGGAATGCCTTTTCGTTTCCGCGTGCAATATCTGCCGCATGGGCTGCAATCTTCGTAACCATAACACCATCCCATACATCCTTAGGGGAGGGAAGTCCAAGATGTTCCGATGGCGTTACATAGCAAAGAAAATCAGCGCCATAATATGCCGCAAGTGCACCACCCATTGCAGAGGTGATGTGGTCATATCCTGGCGCAATATCCGTAACTACGGGGCCCAATACATAAAAAGGTGCATCATTGCAAAGCCTTTTTTGGAGTATCATATTCGTTTCAATCTGGTTGATCGGTACATGCCCAGGACCTTCAATCATGACCTGCACATCATTTTTTATCGCTTCAGCAGCAAGCTCTCCCAGGATAATAAGTTCTTCGATCTGCCCCCTGTCAGTGGCATCAGCAATACATCCAGGCCTTAATCCATCACCGAGACTCAGCGTCATATCATATTTCTTTGCTATCTTTATGAGCCTGTCGTACTGTTCATAAAGTGGGTTTTCTCTGTCGTTCACGATAATCCAATTGGTAAGAAATGCGCCACCCCTGCTCACTATGCCTGCTATTCTGCCCTGCTTTTTGAGCCTTTCAATAGACCTCTTTGTAACCCCGCAGTGAACTGTAATAAAATCAACACCATCCATCCCATGTCTTTCTATTACGTCGAAGAATTCATCTGGGTCGAGTTTCGTTATGCTCTTTCTCTTTTTAACGGCTTCTACTGCCGCCTGATAGATCGGTACAGTGCCAATCGGTATCTGTGCTTTGCCCATTATTATCTTTCTGATTTCATCGAGGTCCCCGCCGGTGCTCAGATCCATGGCGGTATCAGCACCTGCCTTTGTTGCCATCTCAAGCTTTTCAAGCTCCAGATCAATATCTATTTTTTCCGAGGATGTTCCGAGATTTGCATTTACCTTTACGCTCAAACCCTTTCCAACACCCTTAGGCATGAAATCCTTGTGTCTATTGTTTGCAAGGACAGTCACCTTTCCATCGGCTATGTATTGCCTCAAAACATCGGCATCTATACCTTCGTCAAGTGCTACCCTTTTCATTTCGGTTGTGATTTTGCCCTCGCGGGCTGCCGTAAGTTGATTTTTCATGTATCATCGTCTCCATTTTTATGAGTTTAAATAAATCTCCTGCTTGAATTCCGTCGGTAAAACAGCAGAAGACATATAATAATAACCATTATCCGCAATTGTATAGCTTTTCTCGATAGAATATAACATGTATTTTTCAGCGGAATCAAAGGCGTTTTTTAGATTTTGTCCCTTGACGAGAAAAGCAAGAAGCGCTGATGAAAACGTGCATCCTGTGCCATGGATCTCCCTTTTAACACGTTTTTTGTACCATTTCGTTAATTCCCTGCCATCATAGAGTATGTCGATCGGTTCCCCATCAAGATGGCCCCCCTTAATAACAACTGCATTTATCCCCATGTCAAGCATAGCTCTTGCGGCCTTTTGCATATCATCAATATTGTTGATCCTGTCTTTTGTAATAATTGCTGCCTCTTCAGTGTTTGGCGTAATAACAGTTGTCTTTGGAAATACCGAGTCGATTAGCACCCTTAATCCATTCACCGTTAAGAGTTGTGTGTCGTTCTTTGCCGATATTATGGGGTCGAGCACCACTGGAATGTCTTTAACTGAAGAAATAAAATCAGACAGCACATCAACATGAAATTCATCGAGCATAACCCCAATCTTTATACCATCCAATCTTATTCCATTGTTGACAGTGTTCAGCATTTGTGAAAACTGCTCAGGAGGGATCGGATAGACATCTGTAACCCCCATCGGATTCTGATTGACAATGCAGGTTGGAACAGAAACGCCATGCATCCCGAGTGAAAAAAATACATCCAGGTCTTTTGTTATACCCGCCCCTGATGATGGGTCAAAACCTGCTATGGTAAGAATATTATTCAAAACGAACCCCGAATCTATTGTTTCATTTCAACATATAGACAATAAGATATATCATAATTTTTCAGTAAGGGGGAATAAAAAGCACTTATCGACAATTATGTCGAACCAACATGGTCGTTTCGACATTCTTTGCCTTTTCTTTGGATGGCACCTTTTATCATTTATACTATATATCCAGTAATTACAGCAAGATACATCTATTTATTGCCTCTCGAATATTCTGGCATGGATATTGCTCTATAGATTAGTATGAAAAATAATACATTGGAGGTCAAAATGAAAAAATTGTACGGAGTTATGATGGTGGTAATTTTTGTGGCGTTTGCAACAACTGTCTTTGCTTTCGGGCCAAAGGGTTCAGGTTTTGGATACAGAGGGCATACAATGGCAGCAGGATTTGGTCCAGGTATGTATGCTAACCTGAATCTTGCCCAGGAACAGCAGGATAAGATGTGGCAGGCAAAGGAAAAATTCAGAAATGAAACCTCAGCTACCCGCTATGAGTTATTCAAAAAGAGGGCTGAACTGAGAAATCTCATTGCTGATCCAAATGCCAACGAAGCGACTATACTTGCAAAGGAAAAGGAGCTTAACGCATTGAGACAGACGCTTCACGAGAAGGCGGTTCAATATAAGCTTGCCCAGAGAAAGATTCTTACGCCCGAACAGATCAAAAAGATTGGTGAAACAGGCTATGGATACAAAATGGGTAGAGGCAGAGGTGCTGGCGCAGATTGCTATGGGTTTGGAGCTGGCTTAGGCGCAGGTCCCCGAGTACAGTAGGCACGATTCGGTTTTGTTGGGTAAAAAGAACCGTTAAGGGTTGAGTGGGTTGGGTTGGTAGACAGGTTGAGCGAGAAAAAACCTCAAAATAGAATTAACCAATTCAACCCACTAAACCAAACAAAAAAAGGAGGAACGGTATCATGAAAAGGCTAATTTCCACAGCATTAATCATTTTCTTAGGAATTACATTGGCATCCTGTGCTTCTTCGGGTTATAATGCACAAAAGGGCGCTGCAATAGGCGCTGGTCTCGGAGCAATAGGAGGTCAGATCATCGGCAGTAATACAACGAGTACATTGATTGGTACGGCTGTCGGGGCGCTTGCAGGTTTAATCGCTGGAAACGCACTGGATCAGCATGTAAATGAAGTAAACAATACACAGGTTCAGCAATCTCAAATGGCATACGCTACACCTGATAATGTTAGCCAACCGCAGGTTCAGGCACCTCCTGGTCAGTGGGTTGATGTACCAGGACAGTGGATAGGTGGAAAATGGGTGCCATCGCATAAGGTTTGGGTGCCGGTTAATCCATGACATATATAATTGCCCTCCTCCTCTTCCTCCTTTTTACCCCCCCTCTCGTTGCC
Source organism: Deltaproteobacteria bacterium ADurb.Bin026 (assembly GCA_002071245.1). Taxonomy (GTDB): domain Bacteria; phylum Desulfobacterota; class Syntrophorhabdia; order Syntrophorhabdales; family Syntrophorhabdaceae; genus MWEV01. Next base: position 1,710 of record MWEV01000220.1, on the reverse strand, counting down.
CAGGATACCTATTCGGACTTCGAGAGGGGGCTTCATCTTTCCGATACTCAAAAGGCAAAGATACAGGACATAAAAAGAAAATATATAAACGAGATCCGCTCGACAAAAGAGGAGGCTGTAAAGAAGAGGCTGGAACTGAGAGAGGTTTCCAGAAATCAGCCTGGGAACACAGAAAGGATTGAAAGACTCCAGAGTGAAATAGCAGACATCGAACGAACGAGGGAAAACCTATTCATCCAATACAGGAGTGAGGTCTCAAGGACATTAAACGAAGAACAGAGAGAAAAGTATAACAATTTCTGCACTTCGGAGAAACGTAGAACAATGCGTCCAATGGGTCTGAGGGGGTATGGGAGATAAAAAACCTTATATATTTCCATCCCTTCTGTTTATTATCTTTTTTATCCTCATTGCGATAACGGGCTTCTTTCAATTCAGGGTCATACAGAAAAACATCGATGCCTTACTCAAGGGTGAGGCAGATATCATTATAAGACACATCAAAAGAGAGATAGATGTAAATCTTGAATACCTGAATCTTTTCGATTTGTCACCATCTATTATAACACCCAACTTTCTCAACGTTCTGGTTTATGATGAAGAGATAGTGGAGGAGATATATACCTTCCTAAAGAACGCTTCAATTGATGAAATACGTCGTATGCCTTTTTCCGATATGCTTTTGTTGGATGCAAAAGGCAGGGTGATATCAAAAAAGGGTGCGGTAAAAATGGATCCTTCCTACAAAAAAAGACTCCTATCTGGCAAAGAAGATATCATTGTTAAAATGCCAAACGATTCAGATAAATCATTGCTTGTTGGAACGAGACATTCTGAATATTTTCTGTTTTTCTGGCTAAATGACGATGAACTGGAAGCGCTAAGAAAAAGGCATATTGTAAAAGAGATACTCGCTCGGGAAGAAAAAAGGCTTAATATTGAAGGTATAAAAGTCTATGATGAGAAGGGGAACCAATACGCATCATCTGTTACCAACGAGACGCATTTAACACAGTTTACCGTGCGGGAACCACTTGAATCGAAATTTTTAAAAGGTTTTGGCATCGAGGTGATCCTTTCGAGAAACCTCACAAACAATATCTTAAAGAGGACAACGATCAATTTTATCATCATACTTGTCTTTCTTGTTATTCTTGGCGCATTAAGCACATATGTAATATTTTACCTCGAGAGACGATACACAGAGAGGATGAAAAATATGGAGAAAGAGCTTGCCATGAAGGAAAGGCTTGTATCATTGGGCAGGCTTGCATCGGGTATGGCACACGAAATCCGAAATCCGTTGAATGCGGTCGGCATATCGGTGCAGAGACTAAAACGTGAGTTTATGCCAAAGGACGAAAACAAGATTGAGTATCAAAAGTTTATCGATATCATAAGGGATGAACTTTCCCGCATTAACAGGATTGTCGAAGATTTTTTGTTTTCTACAAGGTCTCAGGCACCGTTTTTGAATGAAAACCTTTATATTATTGTTGATGAGGTAATGATCGTTATTGGAGAGAAGGCAAGAGAGCAAGGCATCGAATTGTTAAACAACGTTGGCAGGGACTTGTTTGCTGAGATACAGAAGGAAAGGTTCAAACAGGCCTTGTATAACATGATCTTGAATGGAATTGAATCTATGGACAACGGCGGACGTATCGAGATATCGGCAAAAGCAGCAGGGGATATGGTTGAAATTGTTAT
>MWEV01000219.1 GCA_002071245.1 Deltaproteobacteria bacterium ADurb.Bin026 | reverse complement strand
GATATGGATATTATTGAACCCACTTCAGGTAATACCGGCATTGCATTGGCGTTTGTTGCTGCTGCGAGGGGATACAGGCTTACCCTTACAATGCCGGAGACAATGAGCGTTGAAAGAAGGAAGGTCTTGAAGGCATTAGGCGCAAACATTATCCTTACAGAAGGGGCAAAGGGTATGAAGGGGGCTGTGGAAAAGGCAGAAGAGATTGCAAAGAGCGCCCCAGGAAAGTGGTTTCTTCCACAACAGTTTGAAAATCCAGCAAATCCAGCAATCCATGAGGCAACAACTGCTGTAGAGTTGTGGAATGATACGGATGGTAAAATGGACATCCTTGTTGCAGGTGTCGGAACAGGAGGAACCATTACAGGCATAAGCAGGTTTTTTAAAAAAACAAAAGGAAAACATATCGTTTCTGTTGCTGTTGAGCCTGAACATTCACCGGTGCTTACCCAGACGAGAAACAAAGAATCACTTAAACCTGGTCCACACAAGATTCAAGGTATAGGTGCTGGTTTTGTTCCGAAGGTGCTCGATCTCTCGATTATCGACAGGATCGAGACCGTAAGCAACGATGAGGCTATAGGAATGGCGCGCCGACTCGCAAAGGAAGAAGGCATCCTTAGTGGCATCTCATGTGGAGCAGCAGCGCATGTTGCAGTAAGAATAGCAAATGAGCAGGAAAATGCCGGAAAAACAGTAGTTGTGATTCTGCCCGACAGCGGTGAGAGGTATCTATCAACAGAGTTGTTTGAAGGAATTCTCAAAGGGGTAGAAGCTGCCAATGCATCGGATGTCCTGCTTTAAGGAACAAGCGTAATGTGTATTTTATCGCCAATCTTTTTCTCTTTTCAAATGGCACGATACACACAATATACATTTCAAGGTATCTTTTTTATTGAATACTGCAAAAAAAAGACATAATTATTGATAAGACTGTTTTTTTAGGAACGAATGACAAAACATGGTTGTTGTAAAATCGTTTGCGTTGTTTGTTTTTATTGTCTCAAAAATATATGAATTGGAGAAAGAATGAGCGAGGATATAATTAATGAGATTCTTGAACTAAAGAAGCAACGAAACGCCGTTATCGTTGCCCACAACTATCAAGTGGACGAGGTTCAAAAGATAGCAGACATCTTGGGTGATTCATTTGCCCTAAGCAGATATTGCGCCTCGAGCCCCCATGAAACCATTGTCTTTTGCGGTGTTCATTTTATGGCAGAGAGTGCAAAGATTCTGTCACCCCAAAAAACTGTTCTGTTGCCAGAAATAAACGCCGGATGCCCCATGGCCGATATGGTAAATGCGGAAGACATAAGACAGTTGAGAAAAATTTATCCAAACGCAGCGGTAGTATGCTATATAAACACAACCGCTGAGGTAAAGGCTGAGTGCGAAATATGCTGCACCTCATCCAATGCTGTGCAGGTGATACGTTCGTTAAAGGAAAAGGATATTATCTTTGTTCCTGACATGAATCTTGGAAATTATATCGCACGGATGGTTCCAGAAAAAAATATGATAATATGGAACGGGTTTTGTATTACACACCACAGGGTTACCAGTGATGATGTTTTGAATGCAAGGGCGGTTCACCCCGATGCGCTTGTCCTTGTTCATCCTGAGTGCAGACCTGATGTAGTTGATATGGCTGATTTTGTGGGCAGCACAAAGCAGATAATGGACTTTGGAGCCAAATCGGAGGGGAGAAAGTTCATCATAGGTACGGAAATGGGTGTGTTGTTTCGACTGAGAGAAGACAACCCCGATAAAGAGTTTTATTTGCTTTCCCAGGGTTTGATATGCCCAAATATGAAAAGGACAAAACTAATAAGCGTATACAATGCACTAAAAGAGATGAAACACAGAATTGAAATTGAAGATTCAATATTGATCAGGGCAAAATCTTCGCTTGACAGGATGATGCAGGTGGTTTGAACGTATGAGCAAAACACATAAAACGACGATTGCCGTGGGTATGAGCGGTGGGGTAGATTCAACCATTGCCGCCCTCATGTTAAAAAACCAGGGCTATCACGTTATTGGCCTTACAATGAAAATATGGGACGATTCAATTAAATGTGCATCTACAAAAAGTGGTTGTTACGGGCCAGGGGAGGCCCATGATATAGCAGATGCAGAACGGGCGGCTGAAAAACTTGGTATTGAACACCACGTAATCGATCTAAGAGATGAATATAGAAAAACAGTCATCGATTACTTTCGTCAGGAATACAGCCAGGGCAGAACGCCAAACCCATGCGTGCAATGCAATACAAAGATCAAGTTTGGCATATTGCTTGAGAAGGCTGCCTCGTGCGGTCTTCATTATGACCTTTTTGCTACGGGCCACTATTCAAGGATTATTTATGAACCTGATAAAGAGAAATGTCTGTTAAAGCGGGGTATCGATTCAAAGAAAGACCAGTCTTATTTTTTATACAGACTCAATCAAAAACAACTTAAAAGTGTCCTATTTCCTCTCGGTGATTATTATAAGGAAGAGATAAGGGCCATGGCAGAGGCATCAGGGTTTGCAGAATTAATCGAAAAACGTGAAAGTCAGGATTTCCTCGAATGGGATAACTACGATACCTTACTGGGAAAAGATAGTCAGCCGGGCAATATTCTTGATGAGAACGGAAACATAATAGGCAAACATGCAGGAGTTACAAGGTATACTGTGGGGCAGCGCAAAATGTTAAACCTTGCTGGGATGAAAGAGCCTTTCTATGTGCTTCACATAGATGCAGTAAACAATGAGATTGTTGCAGGCCCTAAACGTCTTCTTCTCAAGGACTCGCTGATTGCAGAAGATCTTCATTGGATTACC
>MWEV01000218.1 GCA_002071245.1 Deltaproteobacteria bacterium ADurb.Bin026 | reverse complement strand
GATGCGCGGGTTGAGCCTGCGATGATCCCCCTTAGCCATCCAATGAGTAATGTAAACGGTGTATATAACGCTGTATATGTAGTTGGTGACAGAGTAGGTCCGAACCTTTTTTATGGAAAGGGCGCTGGCGCCGATCCGACAGGCAGTTCTGTGGTAAGCGATATCATTGATATGGCATACAGGATAAATGCCAGAGACATTAAGGCCAGGATACCAAGATTTAAAAACAGCAAGGTAACTATCCGAAAAGGTGGAGACAGCCAGTTTCCATTTTATATGAGAATAACCACCGAAGACAGAACTGGTGTTTTATCCAAGATATCGGGCATACTATCAAACTACGATATAAGCATCTCAACGGTCATACAAAAGGGAAGAAAAGAAAAAGGGCATGTGCCTATTGTAATGCTCACACATGAGGCATCAGAAAATAACCTTAAAAAGGCAAAAGTCGAGATTGACCGTTTACCTTTTATAAAAGGAGAGAGCGTACATATCAGGATTGAGGAAGGCAACCTTTAGCGCCGGCTTGGGGTTTAATATAACTTGGAAAAACATTCTGAATTCGAAATTCTAAATTCGAATATCAAAACTTCAGACTCTTCAATCTGAATTTTTAAAATATTTTTTGGTGTTCGGCATTTAGGATTTTTGAATTTTTTTAATTTACAATTTTGGGGGTATTTACAGTTGAAATATATTGTTGTAATAGGCGATGGGATGGCTGATTTCCCGCTTGAGGAGTTGAATGGTAAAACACCCCTGATGGCAGCCAATAAACCATTTATGGACAAGATGGCCAGGGAAGGTTTTTGTGGTAAGGTAACAACCGTTCCCGAAGGTTTCCCTCCTGGAAGCGATGTAGCAGGCATGTCTCTGTTCGGCTATGACCCAGCCAAATATTATACAGGAAGGGCACCCATAGAAGCCTTTGGCATGGGTATTATGATGGATGAAAACGATGTTGCGTTCAGGTGCAATCTCGTTAATCTTGAATTTAACCCCGCAGAAACCCTTATGGGCGATTACAGTGGGGGACACATTTCAACACCCGAGGCAAAAATACTTATTGAGGATATAAAAAGGCATCTTGGAAGCGATGAATTCATATTTTATCCGGGTGTTGGTTATAGACATATAATGATATGGAAGAATGGTTTGTGGAAGATGAAAACCACCCCTCCGCACGATATAACAAAGAAAGACATTTCATCTTATATCCCAGAAGGTGATGGTTCAAAAACACTTGTAAAACTGATCGAGAGTTCCTGGAAACTGCTTGGTGAGCACCCGCTTAACAAAAAACGGTTGAACGATGGAAGACTTCCAGCAAACAGCATATGGCTGTGGGGACAGGGAAAACGTGCAAAATTTCCTTCTTTTATGGAAAAATACCATTTAAAAGGTGCAACCGTTGCAGCGGTTGACCTGGTGAAGGGCATAAGCAGCATGGTCGGTTTCGGTACGCCTTTTATAGAAGGTGCCACCGGCTATATAGATACAAATTATGAAAACAAAGCCAGAAAGGCATTGGAACTACTCCAAGAAAACGACATTGTCTATATTCACATCGAGGCGCCTGACGAGGCATCGCATAATGGAAATATCCAGGAAAAGATACAGGCAATCGAGTATATCGACAGCCGAATAATAAAGACATTATACGAAGCAGCAAATCAAAATGTCAGATTCTTGATAGTTACAGACCATGCAACCCCTATATCCATGAAAACACATTATGCATGCCCTGTGCCGTTTGCTATATTCACAAAGGGAAAGGGCGAAGATGGGGGTCTTGTGTCAGGTTATGATGAAAATGCTGGAGAAAGGTTATTCACCGGCGAAGAACTTATTACCTTTTTCACAAAAGGACATATAACATGAGACAAAAGTTTATTTTTGTAACTGGGGGGGTTGTTTCATCTCTTGGAAAGGGTCTTGCCTCTGCATCGATAGCCGCACTTCTTGAGGCAAGAGGCTTGAATGTGATGCTTAAAAAACTCGACCCATACATCAATGTAGACCCTGGAACGATGAACCCATTTCAGCATGGCGAGGTATTTGTCACTGAAGATGGGGCAGAAACTGACCTTGACCTTGGTCATTATGAACGTTTTACACATGCCATTATCTCAAAAAAGTGCAATTTCACTACAGGTCAGGTATACGACACAGTGCTTTCGAAGGAAAGAAGAGGTGAGTATCTCGGTGGAACCGTTCAGGTAATCCCCCACATTACAGACGAAATAAAAAGACGGGTCCTCGATGTAAATGACGGCGTTGACGTCGTAATAGTTGAAATAGGCGGTACCGTTGGCGATATTGAAAGTCTTCCGTTTTTAGAGGCAATACGTCAATTAAGAAATGATCTTGGCAAGGAAAACTCGCTGTTTATTCACCTAACGCTCGTACCCTTTATCAAAACAGCGGATGAAATGAAATCGAAACCAACGCAGCATAGCGTTAAAGAATTAAGAGAGATAGGCATTCAACCGGATATTCTCCTGTGCAGAACAGAAAAAACACTTTCTCAGGGGTTAAAGGATAAAATATCTCTCTTTTGCAATGTTGATAAGGATGCTGTCATTGCTGCAAAAGATGTCGACATCATATACGAAGTACCCATCATCTACTATAATGAGGGACTTGATGACAAAATTACAAAACTGCTGAACATTTGGGCTAAAAAGCCTGACCTATCCCAGTGGGAAAAGATTGTAAATGTCATAAAAAACCCAAAAAAACAGGTCGATATAGCGATTGTAGGAAAATACGTTAAACTTAAGGATTCATACAAAAGCCTGAATGAGGCACTGGTACACGGTGGAATCGCTAATAGCTGCAAGGTAAATCTGCACTATATAGACTCTGAGGACATTGAGAAAGGATTGACGTCTGAAGTATTTGAAGTCGATGGGATACTCGTTCCTGGAGGATTCGGCAATAGGGGCATCGAGGGAAAGATCAATGTAATACGTTATGCAAGGGAAAATAAAATCCCCTATTTTGGGCTCTGCTTAGGAATGCAACTTGCTGTCGTTGAGGTTACAAGAAACCTCGCCGGGTGTGTAGGTGCGCATACGTGCGAAATCGATGAAAATACACCTTATCCAGTCATATATCTCATTGAAGAATGGGTGGATCGTGATAACGCCAAGCAAAAAAGAAATAGATTTTCAGATAAAGGGGGAACCATGCGTCTCGGCGCATATCCATGCCAGCTTACGCAGGGCAGCTTAGCGTATAAATCCTATGGAGTTGACATTGTTTACGAAAGGCATAGACATAGATACGAGTTCAATATGGACTTTCGAGAGAGACTTGAAGAATGCGGTATGCTTATTACAGGTATATCCCCGGACGGGAAGCTCGTAGAAATAGTTGAGATTAAAGACCACCCGTGGTTTATGGGTTGTCAGTTTCATCCGGAATTCAAATCAAAACCATTTGCACCTCATCCCCTTTTCAGGGATTTTATCAAGGCAGCATTAAAGCAGAGGCAAGAAAAGCAAAAATGCAAAAAGAAGTAAATATTGGAAACATTAAGATTGGAAATAAACCCTTTGTCTTCATCGGTGGTCCGTGCGTTATAGAGGGAGAGGACATAACCTTACAGATCGCGGAAAATCTGAAAAACATCACTTCAAGGCTTAACATACCCCTAATTTTCAAAAGTTCATACGATAAGGCAAACAGGACATCATTAAGGAGTTTCCGCGGTTTAGGAATCGAGGAAGGACTCGATATACTTTCAAAGGTAAAGGACAGGATAGGCATACCGGTCTTAACTGACGTCCACACAGCACATGAGGCTGAGTTGGCCGCCCGTGTTGTGGATGTGCTGCAAGTACCTGCCCTTCTTTCAAGGCAGACAGACCTCCTTGTTGCATGCGGAAAAACAGGAAAACCCGTGAATATCAAAAAAGGACAATTCATGTCACCCCATGATATACAATTTGCCATCGAAAAGATTGAATCCACAGGCAACCTTTCTATCATGGTAACGGAGAGGGGTACTTCGTTCGGATATAATACACTTATAAACGATTTCAGGGCAATCCCTATCATGAAGGGTTTTGGTTACCCGGTAATATTCGATGCAACACACAGCGTTCAAAAACCCGGGGGCGCAGTCGGAAGGTCAGCCGGCGAACCTGATTTTATATTCCCATTGTCAAGGGCTGCTGTTGCAATTGGGGTAGATGGAGTTTTCATGGAAGTACACGTTGACCCTGCCAAAGCCCTTTGTGATGGAGAAAACTCCGTAACCATTGATCATCTGTATAGCTATCTTGAAGTCTTGAAGAGGATAGAGGAGTCGATATGAATAAATCAGGGGCAAACGGTACGACAATGCTTAAGTCTTCTATGCTCGATATCGGCAAAGAGGTTTTAAAAAAGGAAGCCAATGCCATATTAAAGGTCATGGACGACCTTGATGATGCATTTGAAAAGGCTGTTGACGCAATATATTGTTGCACTGGAAGAATAGTGCTGACCGGTATCGGTAAGTCTGGTCTCGTGTGCAAAAAGATCGCCTCTACGCTTTCAAGCGTTGGCACTCCGGCGCTGTTTCTTCATCCAGCAGATTCTCTTCACGGCGACCTCGGAATGCTTCAAAAAGGAGATGTGCTTATTATTGTCAGCAATAGTGGTGAGACCGAAGAGTTAATCAAGATATTGCCATGGATAAAACGGATGGATATTAACACGGTCGTTTTTACCGGCAATATAAACTCAACTATAGCAAAGTATGGTGACATCGTTCTAAGCGTGAGCGTCGATGAGGCATGTCCTTTCAATATGGTGCCTACTTCAAGCACCACTGCGACACT
>MWEV01000217.1 GCA_002071245.1 Deltaproteobacteria bacterium ADurb.Bin026 | reverse complement strand
TCCTCAACCAAAAAGGCATTCTCAATATAATCGAATAGTTCGCTTACCAGGACAGAAGGCGGGATATTGCTGTTGTCCCTAATGCTTTGTCCTATATAGCTTATATAAAGACATAATCTTGCCGAAAGAATGGCTTCAAGAAAAAGATATCTGTCCTCGTCTCTTAATGAACGGTCGCCGGGACGTGGGTTGTGGGAAGTAAGATCAAATCCTGTTGTTTTATGCTCCCTCGGGTATGTGTCGTTATTCATCCCTATGAGTCCTACAACCTTAAAAGGTACACTTCGCATGGGCAACATCTCGCAGAAGGTTACGCCGCCTGTAATGAAGCCAGTTGAGAGTTTCATGCTATTTAGGTTTTTTGTGAGGTGATATATAATGACATCAATCGATACATCTGAGCCGAAATTTGCGTCTTTTTGAAGGCTTCCGAGCATTCTCAGTTCATCCCTTATCAATTGGATATCCCTTTCAGAATCATCATTAACGGCTATGAATTGTGCAAGAAGTTTTTCAAGTAATGTTTCCCACTCGCTAAGACCTTTAACGGTCTTAAATGTATCTGCAAAAAAGAAAAGAGACGAGAGGAAATCGAGTAAGTGCCCCAGAGTTACGGTCTCGTTTCCTTCAATATCGTTATAAGGAGGTATCCCTTGAAACAGTTCATGTTCTTTACTGAACATCGCATACCCGAGCAGTAAACTCTCAATGCCTTTCCGCCAACTATTGGCTTCAAAAGGTGGTATCATTAAATCCTGCCTGTGACTGCCGTCTATACCCCAGCGTATATGTGTATCTTTTATCCACTTTATAATAGTGTCGAAGTCTTCAGTATTTATGTTGAATCTTTCCTGGACGCAATTTGCATCAAGCACATCAATTACTTCAGAGGCGATGAATCTTCCCTTACATAGTTTGATGATTTTCAGAAAGACATCAATTATTGGGTTTTCGCTTGGTGCGCCTCTGTCGGCTATTGAATATGGGATTTTATTTCTTTCGTCCTGAGGGTTATCGAAGACTGCAGATATATAGGGCGCGTATGTTGTTATATCAGGTGTCATAACGAGAATATCCTTTGGTTCAAGGTCGCTATATTTTTCAAATAGAAAAAGGAGATTGTCGTATAGTACCTCTATCTCTCTCATGGGTGAATGGCAGGAGTGAAACTGAACGGATATGTCATCAGTGTGAATAGGTGTTTTTTCGGTATCCCTCCCGCGCCAATTGAGGTGATATATGTCTGATTGGATGTATGAAAGCATAGAGTTTTCCTTAGGTTCTATGAAAAGATGGAAATCTTCATATTCGAGGGATATGATTGTGTCAAAAAACTCACGTCCGAGTTTCCCCATAGAGGCAAGCAAAGGGTTGCCGGTCTCAAAATGTGCATTATCGGAAAACCTTATCCTCTGTTTTTCAGTTACGATATCTCCCCAATATTCACTTGTAGGGTTCATCAAAAAGAAATGTACGTCAATGAGATTCGAAAGTGCCTGGATGACCAAAAAATGATAGTTGGGCATAGAGGGGATACCGAATACACAGATACGTTCTGGCAGCAATTTTTTATCGCATGTACCATTCTCGACGGATTTTAGAAAATTTCTCCATACAGTGGTTCTATTGTTTTGTTCACAGTCTTTTATGAGAGCCCTCCAGAGAACTGGTTGCCAGCCTGTTCCATTGCCTTTTTCCCAATCCATCAGCATATCTGGTCGGTATACTGTATATTTGTCAAAGGTATCCGCAATACGTTCGGAAAGTTGCAACATCTTAAGTTGATTTTTGTCTTCTTCGAGATATTGCCTTAGAATATCGAAATCATGTGTTCCGATATACTCGGGTAGCATGCCCATAATGCGCCATGTCATAACCCTTGGCGAGAAGATGGAGGTATCGCTTAAATTATGCTGAAGAGCACTGAAAATTCCCCACACAAAGTTATCGGGAAAAGGATATCTGCAATTTGCCCATACGCCAAATCTTTTTGATAGTTCGATGGACAGCCATCTCTCCATGCCCTTGCTTTGAACCACTATGATTTCACTGCTGAAAGGTGAAGCAAGGGGTGTTTTAACGACCTCAGAGAGTGCATCTACGAGAAGTTCAAGGCGGTTTCCTGTATATAGCTTAAAGCCTGTCATCACAAAACCTTATACTTAAAAAGATAATACAATAAAACAAATCAAAATACCGCTAAAACGTTATATTTTAAAATGCCTCCAGTGAAATGTTTTGACACAAAAAATTAAATTGTTTATTGTTTAATGATTTCAAACGCATGGTTAATGGTTGATCGCCCAAGTTTATTAGATAATAAGGGGAGGTTATATAATGGCTGTAAAATTGATTTTTGATCCATCACAAGGGCACATGAGATATGTCTGCGGTGTTTCTGGTTCTGGGACGAATTATGACAGGATATATGAACGTGATCCAGAAAAATTCCATCTTGTTTTTAGTAATGCACCCGGATGCGCAGGTGTTGAAAAGGCGAAAAATAGGGGTGTCTTGGTTGCCGCGCTTGATTCGTCAAGGTACTTCAAGGATATGTGGGGGCTTGAAAAGATTCCAAGATATGGTGTAGAGAGGAATAGCTTTGATATGGCGCTTATGACACTTGTCGAGCAAAACATTAACGGATCACCAGATCTTATATGCCTGGCAGGTTACGACCTCTGGATAGGTGATTGGATGGCAGGACGTTATTTTCCCCGTATCCTGAATGTTCATCCCGGTGATGCAAAAAAGTATGTTGGGCTTGGCTGGAGGCCGACCGCAAAGGCGATACTGGCAGAGGAAAGGGCTGTGAAATCAACGGTATTTTTTGTCGATGCAAGTGATGATGGAGGTCCTATACTTATACAGTCAAAATCGCTACCGCTTTCAAGATGGGATGCTGAGCTTCGTGATATAAGGAGATTTGCGGATGAAAATGGCGCGCGAACTCTGCCGCAGTTTCGCGAGGCAGCAGCAAGAAAAGGCAAAAACCTATACGAAGCCCTTGAAAATGTTTCCACAAAAATACAAGA
>MWEV01000216.1 GCA_002071245.1 Deltaproteobacteria bacterium ADurb.Bin026 | reverse complement strand
TCTCTTGTCGAAATGAAGAAGGCGCATCCTTCGGCATTCAAAGGCAGGCTGAGAAATCCGGAACTCTCTTTTGGATTGGGTTGGGACATAACAGGTCTTCCGAGATATGATGCTTTTGGAATTCAGGTTTTGGGTAAGAGCGGTGGTACGGGAAATTACTCTACCATGGTTTTTACTGTTCCAGACAAAAGGTTATCTGTTACAGTCCTCACTTCAGGATCCCAGGGCGGGGCAATGAAAATAGCACTTGATATATTAGATGCGGTGCTACATGAAAAGGGACTTGTTCCGAAGAGTGAGAAAACGGTTTCTATACCACCTGAGGCGCAAAGATTGCCCAATGATTATGATAAATTCAATGGCTATTATGCAAATGGCTCAAACTTTGTTGAGATAATGTTCGATGCGGATAAAAGTGTTGTTAATATATATACATTGAAAGGACATGACAAAAAACTCGAATCAACACTCATTTATAACGATGGTTATTACCATGACACAAAGGGCAATCGTTTCTATTTTGTGAATACAAAAGATGAGGACTATATCGTGAATTTTTTACCACATGAACAGATCGATACGATTGCATTTCAAAAAATAAAAACGTTACAAAATCCAAAGGCATTAAAAATAGATATAGACAACAAGATTTGGCTCAGGCGCAATGTATCTTGGTTTGAATCGGTTATGTCCACCGAATCTCATTTTGCAAAATCATTCCTCTATAAGGATTTGCCTGGTTATGTATATTTCGGAGGCATAAAAAGGATAGATTCCACTGAATTTGCAGGCATGCCTTTTGATGCGATCCGTGACCAGACAGAACTTACCCTTTTTGAAAAAGACGGAACAACATGTGCATGGGTATCCGATTTGCTGTACTGTCCGGCGGAAACCATCTCAATATTAAAAGATGGCGAAAACTATGTGAAAATCAATGCCGAAGGATTTAATGAGTGGTTTGTAGCGCATGCAAGTATGGTTTTGGGTTTTGCAAAACCGAAAAATGGGAGGATTATCGTATTTTCATCGGATGGTACCGTAACCTACGATAGTGCTGTTGACAGTGGCGATGTGTATGTCGCCAGAGGTGACTACATTGAATGTGCCGGTGTGCCAAAAGATGTTTTTACACTGAAGGCCAAATCGGTTTCAGCAGGTGAAAGGCGATAAAAACTTTTATTCACATTTTTTTTAAGAAAGACTTTTTTTGAAAATGCTGCACGACTGTGATATAAATAGAACGTTTTTGAGTTATTGTGGAGCATGAAACCAGGACTTAGGTTTGATCTGTTGATGAAAAAATACCTTTTTATCTTGTTATCTCTACTCGTTCTTTTGGCTGAATCTGTAAATGTTTTAGCGATAACCCTCGATGAAGCCGTTAAAAGGGCAATCGATGTTTCATATCCCATTAAAGAGCAGAAAGAAACGATCAAAAGAACTGAATTTTCATATATTTCCTCAATTGACCCATTTCTTCCAACAGTGACCATTAAAAGCGGGTATAACAGGTACCTCTATGGGGCGCCGATCACCTATTCGTCGGGTTTTGCCCCCCTCGTTAATAATGAATTTTATAGTTCTTCAGGCACTATCTCTTACAGATTGTTTGATGGCGGACTGAGGTTTGCACAGAGACAGGGTTCCTTTTCCCTCATGAGCAGGGAGAAGGAAAAATTACAGAGCATCAGAAATGATGTGCTGTACAACGTTAGGACCGGCTTTTTTACGGCTCTGGGAAAGAGGACTGTCGTAGAAAAGAGGAAGGAGGCGTACGAAACAACCAAAAGATTATATGATTTGACTAAGGCTCGCTTTGCCGAAGGGATAGTGAGAAAAAGCGATGTGTTGCAGACGGAGGTGAGATTGACCTCTTCAAAGATTGATGTGGTTGATGCGGAAACTGATTATGAAAAATCAATGGAGGATTTGAAATCGCTTTTGTTGATTGAGCCAAATGAGAAGCACGATGTCGAGGGTGTGCTTGATGTGCCCAGATTAAGTGAAAGCCATGAAAGCCTGGCTGAAAAGGCTGTTAAGACAAGACCTGATGTTATATATCAGCTAAAGGAGATAGAGCGCTTGACAAGTGTCTACAAAGAAAAGAAAAGCAGTTGGTGGCCTAAGCTTGATGTAGGCTTGCAGCAATCGAGACAGGATACCTCTTTTTTTCCCAATAACAGGGAGGATACTGTTATGCTGAGCTTCAGCTATCCTCTTTTTGATGGTGTTGGAAGATACTACAATATGGAAGGTGCATTAAAGGATGTTTCCGCTGCAAAATATAGACTTGAAGAGATTAAACGGGGCGTTAGGCTTGATATCATAAAGGCATATAAGGACTTTAATCTCAGCCTCGAAAATATAAAGATGTATGATGAATTGCTAAAAGAGGCGACAACCAATTTTAATCAGGCTCTTGGTGAATATAAGGCAGGTAAAGGCGACATTCTCACATTGATTCAGGCGGAAAGGGACTTGGCCAAGGCAAAAGAAAACCTTGTCATATCAATCTATAAATCAAATAATGCACTTGCATACCTTAAAAAAGTGTCATATCTCGATGGGAATCAAATATGAAATCAAAGAAAAAATACATTGTATGGATAACAGTAGCAGTAATAATTCTGCTGGTCATTGTTGTTGTCTGTTTAACCGGGAAAAAGGGTAGATCAGAGAAGGTAGGCGGTGAGGTTTTTGCGGTCAAAAAGGGAAATGTGACGAACTTTACTGAGCAGACAGGCATCATAAAGGCGCAGGTTGGAGCTATTGTAAAGGTGGGTACGAGGGCTACGGGTGAGCTTATCCAGTTGAGATATCAGGTGGGCGATTATGTAAAAAAGGGTGAGCTTATAGCGAAGATTGATGACAGGGAAAAGATTGCTAATCATAGGAATTTGAAGGCACAGATAGAGGAACAAAGAAAGGATCTGGCTGCCAAAGAGGCTCAGTATCAATATAGTAAAATAAATTATGAAAGGGAAGAGAGGCTTTTAAAACAGGAATTTACAACGAGGGATAGTGTAGATAAGGCTAAAAGAGAGCTTGATGTGGCAATAGCACAGGTTGAACTCGGTCGGGCAAAGGTGATGGCAGCGGAAGAGAGCCTGAAGGCGCTTGAGGTTTCTTTGAGTTACAACAAGATCTATGCACCTATTTCCGGGTATGTTTCTCAGGTAACAACCCAGGAAGGTGAAACAGTTGTAGCCGGGCTTTCTGCGGTAAACCTTATCACAGTCATAGATGCATCAAAGCTGGAGATGTGGATATACGTTGATGAAACAGATATTGGCAGGGTAAAGCCAGGCATGAAGGTGGAATACCGGGTTGATGCTTACAGAGACAGAAGGTTTTCGGGTAATATCGGTCTTATATATCCACAACCTGAGATTAAGGAAAATATCGTCTATTATCTTGCCATTGTGAAGATAGATCCAAAAGATACAACCCTTCTGAAACCCGAAATGACCACCCATGTTCGGATAATCATCAGTGAAAAAACTGATGTGTTGGTTGTGCCTAACGGTAGTGTGCGTTTTGAAAGCGGTAAAAATATTGTATATGTGAAGTCAAAGGATAAGACTGAGCGCAAAGAAGTAATACCTGGCATAAGGGACGACAAATTTACAGAAATCATTACAGGATTAAGCGAAAATGAACATGTTGTAATCCCTACAGTCAAAAGGCTTGAATCGGGCGCCAAAAAGTGATTATCCTCAAAAACATAAAAAAAAGCTATTTTATAGGTGAAAGGGAGTTATCTATTCTTAAGGGTATAAACCTCAGGATACATAAGGGAGAGTTTGTAATTCTGATGGGTGTATCCGGTTCTGGCAAAACAACCCTTATGAATATAATGGGTTTACTCGATACAAAGACCTACGGCGAGTTTTATTTTATGGATACACGTGTAGAAGATTTGAATGATGAGGCCCTTGCCGGTTTCAGGAACAGGCATATCGGCTTCGTGTTTCAGCAGTTTTTTCTGCTCCCATACTTAAATGCCATCGAAAACGTTTTGATACCTATCGTATATTCAGATAAGGAGATAAGACATCCGAGGGAAAAGGCGAGGCAACTGCTTGAGAGGTTTAATCTTGCCGATAGGACACATAATCGTCCTGCACAACTTTCAGGTGGCGAGCAGCAGAGGGTTGCAATAGCAAGGGCACTGATAAATGACCCTGATCTCATTCTTGCTGATGAACCTACCGGGGCGCTTGATTCGAAAACCGGCGGCGAGATAATGGAGTTGTTCCGCATGCTCAACGAGGATGGTAAGACCGTTCTGGTCGTTACACATGACCCAAAACTCGCATCCTATGGGAAAAGACTGATAAGGATAGAGGATGGGACTATATCAGAAGATATCACAACTTAGAGAGTTCTTAGAAGAAACGCTAAAAATCCTTTATTATTATAAAAGCAGGGTGGCATTTTCATTTTCTGGTGTTGCGCTCGGGATACTCTCAATCTGTGTGATTATAACTACAATCGATGGGGCAAACAAGAAGGCATATGAGATATTTGAAGCCCTTGGGCCTGATTCTATTATAATATTTGGTGGAAGCGAAAGACAGCGTATGGCAAGGGAGAGGCTTGTTACATTGACGGTCAGCGATGCGGATATGCTCGAGAAGGTTGGGGGTATTTATGATGTTTTGAGGGTTTTTTCGCTTAGAAATGTCAATATGAAGTATAAAGATAG
>MWEV01000215.1 GCA_002071245.1 Deltaproteobacteria bacterium ADurb.Bin026 | reverse complement strand
ATGGCCTTGAGTTGCTCTATAAAAATATCGTCATTCATTCGTTCTATCATCTTCGATCTTCTTGAATATTGTCTTCAGGGTTTTTCTGTCTTTGATGTTATGCGGAAGAATACCCATTCTACCCTTGAAAATCATGTCGATGCCCATCTTTGTATCGCTCAAAATATCCTTCTTTGCTATTTTATATTTCATAAGCACCTCCAGCTCATAGAGACGCCCACGTGCTTTAATGCTTTCGAGAAAAAGGTTGTCGAAGAGCCGTATATCTTTTTCCGCATACATGTTCAGCTTTACAGATATTTTGCGCAATGTGTCAATGACATGGGCAATATCTATATCATTGGGACACCTGACGCTGCAAGCCTTACACTGCAAGCACATCCATATGGATTTAGAGCCGAGCACCTTTTCTTGGTTACCGTTTATTATATGGCGTATTATCCTGTGTGGTAGCACATCCATTTCAGCGGCAACAGGACATCCGATAGAGCATTTATAACACTGATAACATGATGATATGTTTTCATCTGATGCGTTCTCAATTTCGTGTAAAAATTCAAGGTTGTCCATATATTTATAAGCCTCTTCAGGATTTATCATAACTCATGTTGAGGCAAAATAACAACATAACATGGTCAACCGTAACTCGATTTTCGTTGACAGTGGGTTTAATATACCGAAAAAAACACCCCTGAAAGGGCATAGGCGGGGACAATAGGATAAGGCTATAGAAGTTTAGGTTACTGTCTGAACAGACATAAAAATCGACTGTGAAGATATGAAAAGATGAGACATTCGGGTTATGCAGTAGTTCTGAATTGTTAACCCCTTTACTTGAAGAATGTATCCATCCAACGCCTTTTTTAAAGTTTGAACAACAAATCTGTATAAGTAGGCACCGGCCACATATCCCTTGGTACTATCGACTCAAGGCTGTCGATATCTTTACGTAAAAGCTGTACGACAGCTACAACCTCGTCTCTGTATGTTTCTGCCTTTTTTACTACATCGTTAATGCCTTGTGTCTTTGCTAAAGTCGATTCGAGTCTTGATAGATTTTTATAAGAAGAAGTCATCAAAATGTTTATTTTTTTAAGTAAATTCTCTTGAACGGTTGGTGTTAAAGAGACCGCATTGAAGCTCATGACAGAATCAGCTAAGAATGTGGCGTATTCCAATGCTGCGGGGATAAACTGTTTTTTAACCATATCAATTGCTGCAAGTGCCTCGATATTTACCTGTTTTGAATAGTGTTCTACATATATTTCGTAGCGCGAGTGAAGCTCTTTATGGGTGAATATATCATGTTTCTCAAATAATTTTAATGCCTTGTCTGTGGAAAATGCCTTTAGGGCGTCAACAGAGTTTTTTACATTCGGCAGACCTCTTTTTTCAGCCTCTTTTATCCATTCGCCGGAATAGTTGTTTCCATTGAAGATGATGCGGCCATGTTTTTTGTAAATCTCTTTTATAATAGCCTGTGCTTCGGTATTTTTATTGTCGGCGTTTTCAAGGCGAGTAGCGATTTCATCAAGTGCTTCCGCTGCAATGGTATTGAGTGCCACATTAGGGCCGGCTATAGATTGTGCTGAACCAACCATCCTGTATTCAAATTTATTTCCTGTAAAGGCAAAAGGGGATGTCCTGTTTCGGTCTGTGTTGTCTCTTGGGATCACGGGCAAGGTGTCCACGCCAACACGAACATACTGTGCATCCTTTGAAGATATCTTTTCACCTTTCGATATCTTTTCAAGGATTTCGGTCAGTTCTTCTCCCATAAATATTGATATGATAGCTGGGGGCGCTTCGTTTGCGCCGAGGCGGTAGTCGTTTCCTGCCGATGCGCAGGTGGCCCTTAAAATATCTGCATGCCTATCTACCGCTGCAATTAGTGCGCTCAAAAATATCAAAAACTGGAGATTTTCGCTTGGAGTATTGCCTGGTTCAAGTAGATTAATCCCATCGTTTGTTAAAAGAGACCAGTTGTTGTGTTTGCCAGAACCGTTGATCCCTGCATATGGCTTTTCGTGGAGCAGACAAACAAGGTTGTGACGGAATGCCACCTTCTGCATAGTCTCCATAACGAGTTGATTATGGTCGGTAGCTATATTGGTTGTAGTAAAGATAGTGGCCAGTTCAAATTGTGCAGGGGCAACCTCGTTGTGTTTGGTCTTGGAAGTAATACCCATTTTCCAAAGTTCTATGTCGAGGTCGTGCATATAATCTGAAACCCTGTCTTTTATGGCACCGAAGTACTGATCCTCAAGTTCCTGTCCCTTTGGCGCAGGTGCACCGAAAATTGTACGTCCTGCAAACATCAGATCAATCCGTTCCATGAAATATTTCTTGTCGACCAGAAAATATTCCTGCTCAGGCCCTGCCGTTGATACGACCTTTGTTGAAGTATTATTTCCTAATGCCTTCAGAACACGCAATGCATGTCTCGAAACCGCCTTCATCGAACGTAATAGAGGTGTTTTTTTATCCAGTGCTTCACCGTTATAAGAATAAAAGGCGGTGGGAATTGTGAGTGTTACATTGCCATTATCATCCTCTTTGAGGAATGCAGGAGATGTGCAGTCCCATGCCGTATATCCTCGTGCTTCGAATGTAGCACGCAGTCCACCGCTTGGAAAAGAGGATGCATCAGGCTCTCCCTGTATAAGTTGTTTGCTAGAAAACTCCATGATTATACCGCCGTCCTCAGAGGGAGATATAAACGAATCATGTTTTTCCGCAGTGATGCCGGTCAACGGTTGAAACCAATGTGTATAATGGGTTGCCCCTTTTGCTATCGCCCAATCCTTCATTGCATTAGCAACTATATCTGCAATATCGGGTCTTAATGGAGCATCCCTTTCGATGGTCTCTTTAAGAGAACTGTATATCTGTTTGGGAAGCATTTTTTTCATAACTTTATCATTAAAAACGTTAGAACCAAAGATTTGTGTCAGTTCCATGGTTTCCTCCTTGTCATTACCATTCAAAATATAATTCTTATGAAACCCTCAGAAATCGTAGAGAGATGACAGTTGCACATCTATTAGGTAACTTTGATGATAGCATATTTACAGGTAAAATATATATATTTTCTTTAGCAGTTATCTCTTAATTTATCCAATAATAATGTTTTTGTTAATACAGTATTTACCGGTTCCCGCTTCAAGGTAAGGGGTTTTAGATGCTTTAAAACAGTTGACTTTTGAGCATAAACACATAATTATTGTAAGGAACATGCATATCAAATCAAGGATATTATTGTCCGGACTCTTTTTTCTCTTTGTACTTTTCCTTTCCGAAGACATACTGTTAGCTGAGCTTTGGGCATCTAAAACATCCAACAGGTATCATAATCCCAGTTGTAAATGGGCAAAAAAGATAAAGAAAAGCAGGCTTATCAAATTTGAAACCATTGAAGATGCAACGAACGCAGGCTATGTTCCATGTAAACACTGTAAACCCCTCTCCCAAAAGAAAACAGAATATACTGGAGAAGGCAAAGATTACAGTTATGAGGAATGGTTTGATAAAGGCTGTAAACTTAGTGAAACCGGTGATTACCAGGGTGCTGCAAACGCATTTTCCAAAAGTATTGAAAAAAATACCCTTTACGCAAAAGGCTATTATAATCGTGGTCTTGCATATGCAAAAACAGGCAAATACCATAAGGCAATAGATGATTTCAACAAAACTGTTGAGCTTAATCCCCAATATGCAATGGCCTATATAAACAGAGGCGTTGTGCACCTCAGCATGAAGAGTTATGAAAAGGCAGATGAAGATTTTGACAGGGCTATTGAGATAGATCCTATACAACGCAACTGGGCATACTACAACAAGGCCTGCCTTTTCTCGTTGACAAAAAAGGTACAAGAGGCATGCAATTGGTTAAAAAAGGCTATTGAAGAAGGTTATAAAAATTGGGACCATATAAATGCGGATACAGACCTTGATAATATTCGTAATACAGAATGTTTTAAAAATCTCAAAACCTTGAAAAATTAACCGTACCGGTGCGTGCTGTTTTCGCAAAATAACGAATTAACGGCACGACATTTTCGTTGTTTCACGAAATCGGAAAGATGTACGGATATCAGTTGGCTTAATATTAAAGCGTATTTTGCGTAACCATGCTTTGGCATCAAAAATGCATAATATATAATCCAAGTAGTTAAATTAAAAAAATGGAGGAGTAAAGGTATGAAAAAAGTTTTAATGATCGTTTTAACAGTTTTGATCAGTGTTGCATTTGTGTCAACTGTGTTTGCACAGGCACCTAAGGCAGCAGCAACTGACAAGCCGGCAGCAGAGAAGAAGGAAGAGGCTGTAAAGGCAGATAAAGAAAAAGCTGACAAACCAGCCGCTGACAAACCAGCCGTAGAGAAGAAACCGGCAAAGAAACCGGCAAAGAAACCGGCAAAGAAAGAAAAAGCAGAAAAGGCACCAGCACCGGAAAAGGCACCAGCACCAGCACCGGAAAAGGCACCAGCACCAGCACCGGAAAAGAAGTAACAACTCATTGAGAACAAGAGGGGCGGATATTTCCGCCCCTTTTTTCTTGCCAAACCAAAATCCCACTTCATCATCACCTTAGAAACCAAATAGAAGGTTGGAGGGTTGGCAGAAAAAAGAAGTCAGAAGTCAGAAGTCAGAAGTCAGAAAACAGAAGGTTGGAGGGTTGGAAGGTTGGCAGAAAACAGAAGTCAGAAGTCAGAAGATAGAAGGCAGAAGTCAGAAGACAGAAGACAGAAGTCGGAAGTCAGAAGTCAGAAGACAGAAGACAGAAGGCTGGAGGGTTGGAGGTGTTGCAAAAAATCTGAAAAGAAAGGAGTCGAGGATTTGGAAAAGCGAAGTCAATCCTAAATGATTTTTTCCCGCATGCTCCTAGCGGGAATCCAGTGTTTTTATATATCTTTTCATACCGGATCAAACCTGGCATGACAAGATAGGTTGTTTTTCAAAGCTCTTAAACAAAAATAGTATATCAATAAACCTTGATCCACATAAGACCACTATATTTTTAATTGAAATGGTTAATGTTTTATGCGAAAAGTATTGTTGTATCTTACCGGGTTACATATAGTTTTTTTGACGCACTGAGAATCAGAGGTAGGTCAATTGGTTAAACAAAGACATGGTTCTTCAAAAAGACAACATGAATTAGAGTTAGCCCTCAGAAATAGGGA
>MWEV01000214.1 GCA_002071245.1 Deltaproteobacteria bacterium ADurb.Bin026 | reverse complement strand
CCATATGGCGAGTTGATTTTTACATCCGTTGGGCCGAAGACCGCTACCAAAGGGCAATTTGCAAATGCAGCGAGGTGCATAACACCTGTATCTCCACCAATGTACATAGCAACCCTTTTCAAAAGGGCAAAAAGTTGTGGTACATTTGTAGGGCATGAGAGTATTGCGGTATCACCTGACAGTTTTAATAGGTTTTCAGCATCTGTTTTTTCACCAGGACCCCAGAGTATCAAGACCCGGGCGCCTATCTTATCGTTGATCATTCTTATGATATCTCCGTATCTTTGCAAACTCCACCGCTTGTAAAAACCGCTTTTGCTTGAAAATGGGTTTACGGCGAACACCGGGTCTATCAAGCCTTCTTTTGAAAAAAAGTCATCAATATATGTATCGCAGTGTTTTGGCACAGTAAGCGTTATTTGGGGTATATCTCCATCTGCACCAAGGTGTTTTGCAATAAGCATATTACGATCTACCTTGTGTATCCTCCTATCATGTGCAGATATCTTTTCCCTGTAAAACAAGTGGCTCTTTTCCTTAGCATAGATTTCACCAAAACCGATCCTTCTTTCACCCCTGGAGAGCTTCAAGAGTATAGCACTTTTTATTATTCCGTGGAAGTCGGCGATCATATCGTAATCAACCTCACGGAGTCTTTTAACAAAGCTGATTATCTCGTGTATCCCCTTCACAGGATCACTTTTCTTAAAGGCATGCATAATATTGTGCCGAGGGAATTCAATTACTTTATCAATAAAATCCTGATGAGAGAGCAGTTGACTTACAGAGCCCTCTACAAGCCAGGAGATATGAGCATTTCTAAAGGTGTTTCTGATCGCAACAACTGCAGGAATACACATAAGGACATCGCCAAGTGAGCTTAACCTTATCACAAGGATTTTATGCGGTTTCGGCATCTTTCAAAATCTTTAAAAGATGTGGGGGTATAGAAGTGGTTTTTTTCTCACTGTTTATGCAGATATGTTTTGTTTTTCCTGAAACAACAAGGGTTCCTTCTCTGTATATCTCATAATTAAAAGTGAGCCCTCTTGATTTTATATCCGATATACCTGTTCTTACTACAAGAAGGTCATCGTAGGTTGCCGAATTATAATATTTTGCTTCAAGGTTCACCACAACAAGGTGGTATCCCAACTCTTCAAGATTCCTGTATGCAAAGCCCTTTTCCCTCATATACTCGCTTCTGCCTATTTCAAAGTATATGGGGTAAGTGCCGTAATATACTATGCCCATTTTATCGGTATCAGCATAACGAACCCTGACAGGCACATCGACAGGCCTATTCTTTTGTTGTTCGTCCATTATTTCCCGCATCCTTCCTTTTAAAATTTAACGTCCATAATACATGAAAGGCCAAGGGTTCTATGCCCCCACACCTGGCTATTCATTCGGTGTTCTTGATCTTTAAAGTGCTCTCATAAATTCCGGCCTGAGAAGTGAGGGGTCTCTCTGGTCTAATACATGTTTGATTGCACGCAGAGTCTTTTCTTTGTCTTCAGGCAACCATGCCTTTACAGGAAGATAATTTGAGGCATGATTCGAGGCAAAATAGGTATGCGTGACATTTGTGTTGCTTATCATGATGGCAAGCTCTTCAAGTAATTGATACGGATCAGGGACCTTGAAGGTGCCTTTTTTTACTTCATCGGCGAGAATAGTGCCTGGCACAATGATTACACTAAGCGCTCCTGCGTAATCAGGGTCGATCCTACTTAAGAATTTACCTGTCTCGGCTGCATGTATGGCACCTCTTTCAACACCGCCTAATCCAAGCAAAACAGTTACAGAAAGCAAAATACCCGCTTCCTTAACCTTTTTTGCAGCCTCTGCCGTTTTGTCAAGCGTGGTGCCTTTACAAACCCTATCAAGGGTAACCTGGTCGCCAGATTCCACGCCAAGATAGATAATACCTACCCCAAGTCTTTTTAATTCTTTAAGATCTTCCAGGGATTTTTTCAAGATAGATTTGGTATTGCCGTAAACGCCGATTCTTTCAAGCTTGGGAAATGCATCCCTTATCATCTGAACAATAGGAACAAGCCTTTTCTGGGGAATTATCAGGGCATCACCATCTGCAATAAAAACCTTTTTTATGTAGCGCGCATATGCCTTAGCCTCTTCAACGTCTTCTTTTATCTCTTGAAAACTTTTGACCCTGAATTTTTTATCCTTGTAAGAACCGCAAAATGTACACTTGTTATGTGAACACCCTATGGTAACCTGAAGAATAAGGCTATCTGCTTCGCTCGGCGGTCTGTAAATTGAACCTTCATATTTCATTTTTCAATCCTATATAGTTTTTCACCCTCTCTTAAAAACCCGTATTTTTTTCTCACCACCTCTTCGAGGTAGCTGTCATCTTTTTGAAGTCTATCAAGTTCGTGCATCAACAACACATTTTCCTGGCTTAACCTTTTTATCTCAGCGTTAACACGTCCTATTTCCATTTTGGTTTTAACCAAACCAAAGATGCCTCCTTCTGTAAAAACAAGAGAGAAAAGCATTGCAGTGATCAGCAGCATCAACCCGTATTTTTTAATAGCATCATCAAGCATTTTGATATAACAATAATAATTGCATATAGATAAAATGTCAACCTTAATTAACGAGACAAAAGGCGCACAATAACTAAGGCATTTAATTTAGATTTATCGGATTTAACAACATCATTGCACATCAAACAGATGATGCCTTTTTATTCTATCGACTTCTCCCATCCTTGTCCGAAATCGGCAAGAGGTTTTATCTCATAAATTTCAAAATCAACAGCAGCATAGACCATTTTTGCACCGGCATCTCCTGCCACCTTTGCAATTTGTGCCTTCATATTGTCAAGTTTTGTTCCGGATGTCTGTGAGTCGACCATTTTGACGTATATCCTCACGCCCTTCCATTCGTTTAAGGTTTTTCCAGGCTCCATGATCATGAAAACCGCATATGGATTTTCCTGGAGATAAGCATAGGTTCTGTTTTTACCTATACCCATTGTTATGGTTTTGTCATCGATCATCTGAGGTGAGCCAAAGTATGCCACATTCACCCTGCCCTCTTTGTTGGCAGTGCTGAGGCAGCCGAGGCGGGGTCTTTTGTTGAAGTATTCCATCAATTTTGCTGACATGAAACACCCCCTTTATTTATTTTGATAATTTTTCTTAATCTCCGACAGTGTTGCAAAATGTTTGCGTTCTTCTTCTATAATCTTATCGATCTGTTCGTGGTGCTTAGGTGCAACAAACTGTTTTGCCTCCTGGTAATACAGAATGGAATCAAGCTCTCTCTGTATTGCAAACTCAAGCGCAGATAGAGTATTGTGTACGTTTTTTAACTCCCCGTCTTTTACGTCTTTTGTAAAGATAACCTTGTTGTCGATGTAGTCACGAAGATATGCCATATATTCTCCAGTATATCTTTCGGGTGGCCTATATTCGTCTATTTTTGCCAGCATATCCTGGAAAATCCTTTTGTGTCTGATTTCTTCGTCTGCGAGTCGGTCGAAAAGTTTTCCTGTTTCTTTATCATCAGCCATCATTGCTGCTTTGTGGTAAAACAGCTCACCGTCTTCTTCAACACGTATTGCAAATCGGAACACATCGCTTGCCTGTAAAAAGATACTCATAATTTTCCTCCTATATAAAAATTATACTGATTAGCGAATCTTCATAACAACCGAGTGGGTTTTTCCGCTATCAACTTCCCTTACCTTCAGCCTTAGCTCTTTTGCCTGTGCCGCCTCACCAGGAAAGAAAATAAAGCCGTATGCAATCTGGTGAGATGGTATTGCCTTGTTCTCGAGGGACCCTTTCTGTAGGTCCTGACGTATTTTATCCTGTGCATCTTTATCAAATAGCCCTGATGCGCCCCCTGCCGTAGCGCCCGCAGCCGCACCGACGGCCGCACCTTGTAGTGCAGCATTACCCACGTTTGTGCCAGTTACGATGCCCACTGCAGCCCCTATCATAGCCCCGGCTATACCTGCGAAAACCCCGCCTTTCGCTGCCTTCGGTGCAACTTCGCCGTATTGCGTCTTTTTTGCAATTCTTTCATAGGCAAGATTTGAATCAAGAATAGACCAGATATTGTCTTCAACATCAATCAGAAATGTCTGACTTGGCAAGATTTCAATCGGGTGTTCGCCCTTATTATCAAATATAACCTGCACCGGAATAACGCCCGAACCTATGATATCGAAACCATAGACCGTTTCTGCCTCTTTGTTGTCATTGAACATCTTGACTGCTACTGTCGCCCCGGCAACCTCTGTTGCATTCGGGTATGCAGAAGGCATTTTGAATGGAACAACCTGTCTTTGATAGCTCTGACATGCCACCAAAGAAAAAAAGACTAAACATATGACAAAAGGCCTGAAAAAGCCATATTTTATTTTCATCGCAGTCCTCCCTGCTCTTAATTATAGCACAGATGAGTTTATAAAAAGCTTTAATTATTGTCAACACAATCTCCTCTTTTGTGATTTCCCGAAAAAATGTTTTTTTATTTTACTATTTAATTTGCATTATTTTCATTTTGTGACATAATCTGTAAAAACCATGCTTTTACTGATCAAATGGTTCATAATG
>MWEV01000213.1 GCA_002071245.1 Deltaproteobacteria bacterium ADurb.Bin026 | reverse complement strand
TTTTGACAGGTTTTATAGGTGGGCTTGCATCACAAGGGTATAGCCTTACAGAATCGTCACTTTTGGGTATGTATCTTCATGGATATCTCGCCGATGATTGGCTGGAAACAAATACGGATATGGACTTGCTTGCCGGCGATTTGATCGTTGGAACAGGCAGGGCAATTAAGGTTTTAAAGGATGGAAAGGAAAGGGTTTATATCGAAAAGTCTCTCTGACACATGGGACATAGGCGAATACATAGGAAATCATGCAAAAAGAGGTGGGCTTTATACCCTCTATGGCGGTCTTGGCACAGGAAAAACACAACTTGCAAAGGGGATTGCAAAAGGAATAGGTGTTAAGGATTGGCTTTATGTTGTAAGTCCATCCTTTACATTGATGAATTTTTATGAAGGTTCTTGCTTTGACATGTGTCATGTCGACCTATACAGGATCGAAGGTGAAGAAATTGAGGCCCTTCAGATAGAAGAATTTCTTCAGAACGGTATCGTTGTGGTAGAATGGTCAGAAAGGGCGACTTGGTGGCATGGGGCAATAAGGATCGATATTAAAGCGATAGATGAAAACGAAAGGGTTGTAACAGTTTTTGAGTCGTAAAAGAAAGCGTAGGAAATGTAAAGATTGATGCTCCACGCTAATTAACTCAGGATGGAGGTAAGAATGCTTATTGTACAAAAATATGGAGGCACTTCAGTAGCGGATCTCGAAAGGATAAAGAACGTTGCAAAGAGAATCATAAAATACCGTGAAGAGGACAACTATATTGTTGTTGTAGTGTCAGCCATGGCAGGAGAGACAGACAGGCTGCTCAATATGGCACATAGTATCAACAGTATTCCTGACGAAAGGGAGATCGATGTGCTTATTTCAACGGGTGAGCAGGTTGTATCTGCGCTTCTTGCTATGACACTCAAAACCATGTTCTGTGATGCTATATCATTGCTCGGTTATCAGGCAAAAATCATCACCGATTCAAGTTATACTAATGCAAGGATATCACGCATAGAGAAAAACCATATCATGTCTGAACTTAACAAGGGTAAGGTCGTAGTTGTTCCTGGGTTCCAGGGGGTAGACGAAGAAGGCAACATAACAACCCTTGGCAGGGGCGGATCAGATACGTCTGCTGTTGCGCTAGCCGCTTCACTCGGTGCAGACCTCTGCGAGATATATACAGATGTGGACGGTGTATATACGGCTGACCCAAACATATGTGATAAGTCAAGGAGGCTTGATAAAATATCATATGAAGAGATGCTCGAAATGGCAAGCCTTGGAGCAAAGGTATTACAGATAAGGTCTGTAGAGTTCGCAGCAAGATATAATGTACCGATTCTCGTAAAGTCTTCCTTCATTGATGGAGGAGGAACACTAGTATGCAAGGAGGTTTCAGATATGGAAAAGATGGAAGTTACAGGCGTTACATACAACAAAAATGAAGTGAAGATAACGGTCACAGGGGTACCAGATAAACCGGGCATTGCTGCACATTTATTCGGGGCCTTGTCCGATGCACATATCGTTGTTGATGTAATAGTGCAAAACGTAAGTCGTGACAACCTTGCCGATATAAGCTTTACTGTTGCAAAAACGGACGGCAGAAAGGCATTTAAGGTTATGGAAGATGCTGTCAGGGCATTAGGTAAAGGCAGTGTGTCAATAAATGAAGATATAGCGAAGGTATCAATAGTAGGTCTTGGCATGAGATCGCATTTTGGTGTAGCATCAAAGATGTTTTCCGTGCTTTCGGAAGAAGGTATTAACATCATGGCAATAACTACCTCAGAAATCAAAATCTCATGTGTTGTTGAAAAAAAATACGGAGAACTTGCCGTAAGGGTTCTTCATAGTACTTTTGGACTTGACTCAGAAGCAGTTATCGAAGAAAAATGAAGATTGAATTCTATGATACTACCTTAAGAGATGGTGCCCAGTCAGAGGATATAGCCTTTTCCTTAAATGACAAACTGAGGATCACCGAAAAGTTAGATGAATTTGGCATACATTTTATCGAGGGTGGCTGGCCAGGTTCGAACCCAAAGGACCTTCTTTAT
The DNA here is from genome assembly GCA_002071245.1 of Deltaproteobacteria bacterium ADurb.Bin026. Taxonomy (GTDB): domain Bacteria; phylum Desulfobacterota; class Syntrophorhabdia; order Syntrophorhabdales; family Syntrophorhabdaceae; genus MWEV01. The sequence continues at coordinate 2,316 of MWEV01000213.1, read as the reverse complement.
TTTAAAGAGGTCAAAAGACTTATGCTCAAAAATGCAAAGATTGTTGCATTCAGCAGTACAATAAAGCCCAATACAAGACCTGAAGAAGATGAGATTCTAAAGGCAGTTTTCGAGGCCGACACTGAATACGTCACTATAGTTGGCAAAAGCTGGGATTTACATGTAAGAGATGCCCTGAAGGTCGGCTTTGACACCAATCTGGAGATGATAGAAAAAACAATATCCTATTTGAAGAAACATGACAAAACTGTCTTTTTTGATGCTGAACATTTTTTTGATGGCTATAAAAGAAACACACCTTATGCAAACCAGGTTATAAGGGTTGCAGCAGATGCTGGTGCTGATGTTGTCGTATTGTGTGATACAAACGGCGGAAGCATGCCTTTCGAGATAGAAAACATCATCAAAGAGGTCAGAAAGGAGATAGGCACAAAACTCGGGATACATACACATAATGATTCCGAGTTAGGCGTTGCAAATACATTAGTGGCTGTAAACGCAGGATGCAGACATGTGCAGGGCACTATAAACGGATATGGTGAACGCTGTGGAAATGCAAATCTTTGCTCTATCATACCATCCCTTATCCTTAAAATGGGTTACGAGGGTATTGAAAGGGATAAACTGAAGCATTTGAGGGGGTTGAGCCTTTTTGTAGATGAAATGGCAAACCTGATGCCCGATAAGCACCGACCTTTTGTTGGCGAAAGCGCATTCGCGCATAAAGGTGGTATCCATGTAAGTGCTATAAGAAAAAATCCTGAAACATACGAACACATCAAGCCTGACACAGTAGGAAATATTCAACGCATCCTTGTGTCAGACCTTTCAGGGGAAAGCAGCATTATCCAAAAGGCCGAAGAATTCAACATCGATATAGCTAAAGATAAAAAGCTCGCAAAAGATGTGCTCAAAAAGGTTAAAGAACTCGAGATGTATGGATATCAGTTCGAAGGGGCCGAAGGCTCCCTCGAACTTCTTATAAAGAAATCTATAGGCATACATAAAAAATATTTTGACTTGATCGGTTTCAAGGTAATTGTCGAGAAAAAAGAAAAAAACCACCCGGTGTCCGAGGCAACCATCATGGTAAGGGTTGACAACACAATAGAACACACTGCCGCTCTTGGCAAAGGACCTGTGAATGCGCTTGATAGTGCACTCAGAAAAGCCCTCTATAAATTCTTTCCGGAACTCAAGGAGATGGATCTTGTGGATTACAAAGTAAGGGTATTGTCTACAAAGGACGGAACAGAGGCAGTTACGAGGGTACTCATAGAAAGCAGCGACGGTAAACATTCTTGGAGTACGGTTGGCGTGTCGGAAAATATCATTGAGGCAAGCTGGCAGGCACTTGTCGACGGAATCGACTACAAGTTGTTAATTGAAGAAGAAAAGAGAAAGGTAAAAGGCGGTACAATCCAATAGCTCATGATTCAAGGTAAAGCCCTTAAGAAAGCTGCTATCAAGATTCGATCAAGAACAAACCCCATAGCTGTAGGTTTGGACTGCAAAAAATTTAAGAAACATTAAAGGTGTGGAAAATTTGAAAAGACTATTGAATATTATCGATGCAACAAAAGAATTGAATATTCTCCGTTCATTGGAAACATATCGAAAACCTTTCAAGATTGTTGGCACTTACAGGCTCATTGATGACGGGGTGAGACCTGAGGCAACAGTCATAATAAAAACTGACAACAGCGAAACCCATGAGGCATCGACAGGCGTGGGACCAGTTGACGCATTAGCAAATGTATTAAAAAAATCCCTCTCATCGATCTTTCCGGTAATTCAGGGTATAAAACTCGTTGATTACTCAGCGCGTGTCCACGATGCCAAGTCTGGAACCTCTGCCAAAGTGGAGGTAGCGATCGTGTTTACTGATGGCACAACAATATGGAGTGTTACAGAAATAGCCGAGAACATCAATATGGCATCCTTTTTGGCGCTTGTCGACGGGTTCGAATACGCGGTGTTATCAAAAAATATTAACGAATGATTACAAAAGACCCCTTAAGTTACAATAGATGAAAGCAACATGAATAATGATTTCGCCGAAATGCCATTTCCCTCCTGGTCCTGCTGCGCTTTTTTATGCTTGCAAGCTTCACTTCCATTCAATCTTTGAACTTATCACTTAGGCTTCGGACAAATAAAATTGGCCTAAACGCAGATCGGTCGCACATGATACATCTCATCTTATCGGCAGGGTTCCCAAGTAAGCTTGGATCCACAAGATGATTATGCCTGCCGTTTCATGCCATCAATAGCCACCTGCATGTTCATAAACTTTTTAACAAGATGTTCACAATC
>MWEV01000212.1 GCA_002071245.1 Deltaproteobacteria bacterium ADurb.Bin026 | reverse complement strand
CCTCAACTATACTGATATTGCCGGAATTGTCGATCTTTACATTCTTTTTGTTTTTACATTGTGGTTTGCCACTGCAGACAATGTATTCACCATTTTTGCCCCACCTGAGCAACATCCTTTCACCGCATTTGTCACAGATAATATTTGTTTCAACTTCTTCTTTTTTAAGGCTTTTCATGCCTGTCTTGGCAGTTGAAAGTTCCTTTTCAAAGGCACTGTTGAATTGTTCAAGAGATTTAACCCAGTTTTTCTTTCCATTTTCTATTAAATCAAGCCTTTCCTCCATTTTTGCTGTAAAGCTTACATCGAGGATCAATGGAAAGAAATCCTTTAGAAGCTTGTTTACTGTAATGCCAAGGGGTGTTGGGATAAGTCGTCCTTTATCCTTGCTGACATAACTTCTGTCTTCAATTGTACTGACAATTGTGGCATATGTCGATGGTCTGCCAATGCCTTTAGTTTCAAGCATTCTTATAAGTGAGGCCTCTGTAAATCTCGACGGTGGATTTGTAAAACGCTGTGTCAATGTTGTTTCAACCAATTTTAAATTTTGACCCTTTTCCATTGGAGGAAGGGGGGCAGATGTCTCGCTTTCTTCTTCCTTTTCTTCATAAATCCTTGTAAAGCCATCAAATGTTACCTCAGCGCCTCTTGCAATAAGGATATAATCACCTGAGGAGATTTCAACTGTTTTCGTTTTAACCTTTTCCTGAGCCATCTGGGATGCCACAAATCGTTTCCATATGAGTTCGTATAGTAAAAAGAGGTCTTTGTCGAGGAAGGCCTTTATCTTTTCGGGGGTTAAAGAGACAAATGCAGGTCTTATTGCCTCATGCGCATCCTGGGCTGACTTTTTATTTTTATATATATTTGGTGCTTTTGGAAGATAGGATTTGCCGTATATTTCATTAATATAATTGCGCGCATCTCTGACTGCTTCCTGTGAAACCCTCACGGAATCGGTTCTCATATAAGTTATAAGACCTGTAATCCCTTCTTCTCCGATATCTATTCCCTCGTAGAGTTTCTGTGCCAGGAGCATGGTTTTCTTTGGTGAAAACTTGTATCTGCGGGATGCCTCTTGTTGGAGTCTGCTTGTGATAAATGCTGGCTGAGGAGATATATTTTTGTCTTTGATTTCTATATCGGATATGAATGCATCATTGTCTTTGATTTCACGTTCTATTGCCTCTGCCTGTTCTTTCGATATGATCCTTATCTTTTCGTTGCCTTTTTTTTCAAGTGTGGCTTTAAATATTTTTCCTGACGGTAGCTTGAATTGTCCGTCAATAATCCAGTATTCTTCTTTTATAAAGGCATTTATTTCTTCTTCTCTGTCGCATACAAGTCTTAATGCAACGGATTGGACACGCCCCGCTGACAATCCGTAACTGACCTTTTCCCACAGCACAGGACTTATTTTGTAGCCGACGAGTCTGTCAAGGATTCTCCTCGCCTTTTGTGCGTTGTATTTTGATTCATCAAGCGTTGTGGGGGATTTCATGGCATCTGTAACGCCCTTTTTTGTAATCTCGTGGAACAAAACCCTTTCGACGCTCTTTTTTTTGCCGATTTCCTCTGCTACATGGAATGCAATAGCTTCGCCTTCCCTGTCAGGGTCAGAACCTATGTATATTTTGTCGACAGTTTTCTCTGCCTTCTTCAATTCGTCAATAACCTTAGACTTACCTTTTATTACTTGAAATTGTGGCGTAAAGTCTTTTTGCACATCGACGCCTATCTTGCTTTTGGGCAAATCTTTAATATGGCCGTAAGTTGCTTTTATGGTAAAGTCTTTTCCGAGAAATTTTGAAAGTGTTTTCATCTTTGTAGGCGATTCAACTATCAAAAGTGATTTAGGCATTACAATCTCCTGAAAAAATATCTCTTATAAACTAAGAGAAACGCTTTTTTAATTATTTTCTTATATAAAAACCGCCTGGAAATTGCCGTATAAGGTCTTTCATTTCCAATCCGGTTAGTATTACCATAACATCTTTTGTTTGCAAATTGCTTTTTTCTATTACTTCATCTATATGAATCTTGTCAAATCCTATTAATGAAAAAATAAAATTTTCATCTTCTTTTAAATCTACACCCTTTTCTCTTCCGTTTGTCACGGTATTTATTTTTAGGTCCGTAAAACAGGTTGTTATTATATCCTCAACGCTATCAACCAGTTTTGCACCCTGCTTAATAAGGGCATTTGCACCTTTATATTCTTCGTTAAAGATATTTCCAGGTATAGCCATTATATCTCTCCCATATTCAACGCCATATCTTGCAGTAATCAACGAACCGCTTTTTTGAGTGGCCTCAATAACGAGTATCCCCTTTGAAAGTCCTGCTATGATCCTGTTTCTTTCGGGAAAATGGAATCTCAGAGGTTTGTCACCTATACCGTATTCTGTAAGTAACGCCCCTTCTTCGCCTATCCTTTCGTAGAGTTGTCTGTTTTCGGCAGGATAGCATATATCTATACCGCATCCAAAAACTGCCATAGTCTTGCCTTTGCCCTGTAATGCACCCCTATGAGCTGATGCGTCAATTCCCATGGCGAATCCACTAACAACGGTGATTCCGTATGCAGATAATGTGCTGGCAACTTTTTCGGCGATATTAATACCGGCGAATGTTGCCTTTCTCGATCCTACTATTGCGATTGTGTTTGTATCAAGTTGCAGTGGACCCTTTTTGTATATCACTAAAGGGGGGTCAGGTATATTTTTAAGTAAAAAAGGATATTCGTTGTCTCTTATTGTGATGATATCAACATTCATTTTCTCTAATACTGCGATCTCTTTCTCGATTATGCTCCAGTTTTTAAAAGATAGAATTTTGCTGTGTGTATCAGGGTCTATAAGTTTTGTCTTTCCATCAAACAGATTGGCTATGCTGTCGTGTCTGTCTGTTATCTCTTTCTTTTTAAATGTGTTGATACCTTGCAATCTTGACAGGGCTATCAGAGCAATTCGTTCATCCATCGTATATAATAATGAAAATTGTGTTTAATAACTTCAAATATTTGATTTATTTATCCTTTGTCCCATATTTAAATTTATTGAAATAATGTGAACATATCAAAAAGAACTCATTCAAGAGCAACTCTCTCGAAGATGTGTCCTTCCACCATTTGTCTTTCTTGAAAGCAGAGATGGCAACGGGCTTTATAAGAAAAAGCGATTTTTCATTTTCCTTGTTTGAGTTATAGAGGAGATGAAAACGCCTGGAGGCATATTCTGGCACAATTATAATCACCTTGTGCGCGCCAGTTTTCTCGATATGTTTTTTAAGGGCTTCAATTTTATCTTTGTCTCCGTTGTTTTGTCCAATCTTCTTGATTATACCTTCTTTTATGCCTCTTTCTTTAGCCTGCTTCATTACAATTTCGGATACACTTATTCCGAGTATCTTATCATCCTCAAGCCATATTTCCCTGCCGTTGCCTGCCCAGAATTCCCTAAACGCCTCAATGTATAGCTCACCGTTTTTGTCTTCTGAAAACCTTGGAACTAATACTATATCAGATTGAAATATCTTGTCTTCGTACCTGAATTGGTTTCCAATGAATTTAAGTGAAATGGGATGCATAGAAATACCTGCCAAAACCATGCAAATAACAAGGATAAAGACAAGGCATCCGCAGCCAACCTTTCCTTTGTTGTTCATAAAGCCTCCTCGATTATCCCTTTAAAAGAAAGGTTATTATTGAGTTTGTTTCTCTCAGGGGCACCCTTCATTTTTTACTGTATTCATATAGGATTATAGATAAAATAACAAGTGGTGTTGTTTCTGACCTGAAAATGTTTTCACCCAAAGTGCATGGTGTAAACCCGTTTTCCTTCAACCAATCTATCTCCAACTCCTCTATTCCACCTTCAGGGCCAATAACTATGCATATTTCACCTTCTTTCTGTCTTGTTATGACGTCCCTTAAGGTAGTGTCTTTTTCTCTTTCGTAAAACGCCCAACGGTTGGAAATATTTTCGATAAA